>JANYCA010000140.1 GCA_025360525.1 Chitinophagaceae bacterium
TCTAAAACCATTACTGTATCAGGCAATGATTATACGGTTAATGAACCGGTAACAATTCCTGCTAATGCTGCTTTACAAATTCATTCCATTACATTAAAAGCTACCGATACAAAAGGTGCCACCAATTTTACAGAAATTAAAGCTAGGAACCCCGGTGGGTAGCACTTATACAACCGCACAGTTCATCATTACCACCAACAATGGGTGGAGTAATTTCTGGAGATTTGATTCTGATAAAGATCCAAACTATACCGTTTTCGGAGGTGGAGTAAGTACCGATATCCCAATAACTACTACGCCTGTTACTTATAAAATAACGTTTGATAGCTATACCAACCGTTGCAAATTTGAAAGTCAATAAACAATTCATTTAAACGATAACATTTATAAATATGAAAAATAAAATTCCAAAACAAATTTTACTGATTTGTATCTTTTGTTGCATGGTGATTACATCGTGGGCGCAAATCATAGTAAAGGGAACCATTAGGTCTGCCAATGGCGAGGCTGTTAGTGGTGCTAGTATATTACAAAAAGGACAAAAGAAAGGTACCTCCTCCAATATAGATGGAAGTTTTACTTTACCTGGTGTTCCTGCGGGAGCCATGCTGGAGATTTCTTACGTAGGTTTTGAAATTACTAATATAGCAGCTGCTACTATAGTAGATGCAGTATTGGTTCCAAAGGCAAATCAATTGGCAGATGTAGAAATATATGTAGATAAGGGCTATGGTAAAACAAAGAGAAATGCGGTAACCTCCGTTATATCTTCTGTTAAGGGATCCGATCTTGCCGGTATGCCTAACACAAACCTTGGTTCTGTTTTGCAAGGAAGGGCTTCGGGTGTGCAAATATCTAATAGCGGAGGTGCAAATCCACCTACCCAAAAAATATTAATCCGTGGATTTACCTCTTTGCAAAATAGTACAGATCCGCTGGTTATTATGGACGGTATTAACCTGGGCAGATCGGGATTAAATTTTGTTAATTTGGCAGATATTGAAAACATAGACATTTTAAAAGATGCTTCGGGTGCGGCCATATATGGTTCCGATGCATCGGGTGGTGTAATTATTATAACCACCAAAAAGGGTAAGCTCGGCAGGTTTCAAACAGATGCGGACGTTTCTTATGGAAGTGCATTTTATAAGGATCCAAAAATGGCAGGTGCCGACGAATACATTGCAGTTCAAAAAAGGAGAAATCCTGCTTATGTTGTGCCAGCCAATGCCGCCAACACTAACTGGTGGAAGGAGTCTGTTAAAAGTGCCAATCAGATAAATGCAAACGTTAGTTTTAGCGGCGGTACAGAAAAGTTAAACTCGTTTGCTAGTTTAGGCTACACCAAATCCGATGGTAATTATACGGTGGGCGGTGCTTATTGGCAAAAGGTATTAGCAAGAGTAAATTTTGATTTTACACCAAATAAGTATTTAAAAGTTGGTTTCAATTTAAATCCAAGGTTCGAAAATTGGGTTAATGCGGGACAGGGCGATTTAATGCCCGTAATGAGGACAGAGCCTACATTGCCGGTTTTTGTATCAAGACCAGAATATAACCAGTTTAGTCAATTTAGTCAAACCGGAATTGATAGAAATTCAAATCCTATTGCAGCTTTATCGAGGGGTATCTATAATAAAAATTATGCTGTCGGTATCATTGGTGCTACTTATGTGGATATAACTCCATTAAAAAATCTGCATGTAAGAAGCCAGATGAATATCAATACCGGTCAGGGTTACAGTGCCGGTTACACGCCACGTTACTATAATGGCAACCTCGATAGAAACTTTGATCCTACCGATCCCTCTTCGCTTAACAAATCAGACAATGCTTACAATAATTCCAATCATACTTTTAACTGGATTTGGACACAAACAGCCAATTATTCTTATCGGTTAAAAGATGCTCATTCTTTTAATTTTCTGGCAGGTTACGAGTCGAGAAAAGAATATAGTTTAGGTAATTCTGCTGCCCGTTTTAAAAGTCAGGATCCTACCAATGCTGATTATTATTACCTCAATTACATGCAGGGCGATTTTATTAGTACCGGTGGTTATGAATCACAAGATACCTGGGGAGCAGTTTTTGGAAGATTAAACTACAATTACAAAG
>JANYCA010000055.1 GCA_025360525.1 Chitinophagaceae bacterium
TTCCACCCGGCATGTTGTTAAAGGCAAGCCCGATAGTGCCATTTATAACAGGATTTGGATAAACAGCTATGCCTGCAATTCCCTTACTTATTTTTACCACCACTGCCTTGCTATAGTCATATTTACCATTGAGGCTAATGCCGCGGATTCGATAAAAATTATTACCATAAACAGGGTTTATATCCAGCCATTTATACAAAGTGCTGTTTTGGCCGGAACCAACGGCCATACTGGTATTCACCTTTACGTAATTAATGCCGTTGGTGCTTTTTTCCACTTCGTACTTGCTAATATTTAGTTCGTTTTCCACCGTCCATTCTACTGCGATATTTGCTTGCTGCTGGTAGGCATTAATATTTTTATAGGTAACTGGTAATGGACCTGTTTCCGGTTTTTTAAATACGATTTTAAAACGGTTGGTGGCTGAACTGGTAGCATCTCCGTTTACTTCAAAATCATAGTCCGAATTAGACGTAACACTCAATACATTTTTAGTGCCTGTATAGCTATCCTCTAAAAATGCAGTTAATAATGGATCAAGATTGGCAGGTTCAAACGCTAACCGGTAACGACGTTGGGTGGTTCTACTAATCTGGATAAACAACGTGTCATCTGCTATTATTAATGGCCTCCTTTCAACACAAAGAATTTTGCCATCACGTTTTAGCCCGAGGTTTTCGTTAATGTTGGTAAATTTCATCGCATCCTGAATGTCTACAGCGCTATTAAAACTATTGTCATAGGCTGCAAGAAAACCATCCACCACTAAATTGCTGCCGGCAGAATTTAACTGCAACAGATTTGTTCGTAAGGACGCAATTTCGTTTAAAGGCTTAGCAGGCCGGAAAAGATTCGGGTTGTAATTGTTGGATTTATGTTGTTCTTCAATAGTAATTGATGCTGTACCTACTCCATTATTTTCTACAAAAAAAGCCTGGCTTGATTGTATAAAATTTCCTTGCGTAGACGTAGTCTGTACTGTTGGGGTAAATGAACCAAGGGAAGAGAGGTCTTCCATTACCACAAATAAACCTATCGTACCCAGTTTAGGATCAAACGTGTAAAATCTGCGGGGGTATACATTAACCTTGGTAATCTTATTAAAATCTATACTCGAAGCAAATGGATTACCAATTAAGGTGAAGGTTCCGGGCGTACTTTCTACCCCAAATGTTTGAGAGCCGGTTTGTAAATTTCCTTTACTGCTTAAAGTAGTTTCATTTTGATTAGGAATAATCGTATTGTCGGGAGTTCTGTTTCTGTCGCCTCTTACAAAAAGATAGTAACCAATATTAGCTGCATTGCTGGCAGTTGAAGAAAGATTAGTTGATATAGTATTGCCAATGTTAACGTAGGTTCCATCACTTGCCCGCCAACCTTTTATTGAATAGTGGTTTTGAAAGCTTGTATCAAGCCCATTGGCAACAGTTGGAGTAGGGCCTGTTATAAATGTACCTCTTCCGGGAACATAAGTAGAAGGAGCACTTTCCTGCCAGTTACTAAATATCGAACCTGTATTACTCAGTGGGGATGTTACCAGGCGCCATGATCTTCTTGCGAGGTAATACCTTTCTACCGTTACCTTTCCTGTAAACTTGTTTCCGGAGCTTGCCCCGCCATTGGTGATATCAGCTACCCTTGCCGTTCCTGCAATATTTGATACCAATACGACATTGTCACCGGTTTTAAAATCCGCATTACTAACAACTCCAAATGCCAACTCGCCGGTAATATTTAAAGGAACGGCAGTTCCGGAAACAGTAAGATTGGTATTACTAACTGTAAGATTTTTTAAAGCATTTCCAACAAATAAATTGCCGGAAAAACTTTGTGGTGATGATCCTTTAAACTCAAGCGTGCCGGCGGATACATCAAATGTGCCACTGTTAATAATAGTACCACCTACTTGAAGCGTGCCGGTGTTTCCAATAACAGTAACGAATGCGCTATTTGCTATAGTAATATTGCCCACCATCGCAATAGTGCCAGCACCAATAATTGGATATTTTGTTGAGGGAACCACCGGTATGGTAACATTGGTGGTTAATGTTGGAACAGCAGGGCACCAGTTTAAAGGATCGTTCCAATTGGTATTTACACCTAGCCAGGTATTGGAAGGGCTTACAGTAACCACCACGTTTTGTCCCGGGCCGTTGCTACAGCCATTGGCGCTGGTAGTTATGACATAGGTTACGTTAATAGGTAATGACGAAGTGTTCGTCAATACTTCTGTAATAGCACCAGAAGCGCCACTGGAGGCCGATTCACTGATGCCTGATACAAATGCTCTTGTCCATGCAAACGTAGCGCCAGCGGTTGCACTTGCTGCGATGTAACCACCAGCCGATCCGCTGCAGCTTGTTGCAGTAAGGCTGCTGCTCAAAGTTGGTGTCGGGTTAACTGTAGCGGTAACATTTTGTGTATTGCTGCAACCATTTGCAGTAAGCGTGATGCTATAAATTACATTTACAGGCGCTGCACTTGTATTCACCAATGTTTCTGTAATAGTAGCGGTACTTCCACTTCCGGCAATATTATTAATACCTGCTACTACAACACGTGTCCAGCTAAAAGTGGCACCAGTAGTGGCTGTGGTGGTAGTATAAGTGGCCGAAACATTATTGCACCTTGCAGGTAGCGAAAGGATACTGCTCAATGTTGGTGTCGGGCTTACTGTTTCAGTAACATTTTGTGTGTTGCTGCAACCATTTGCAGTAAGGGTAATAATATAGGTCACTGTCACCGGCGCTACTGTTGTATTCACCAATGTCTCTGTTATAACGTCGGAATTTCCGCTTGTTGCAACATTGCTAATACCTGTTACCAAAGTACGTGTCCAGCTAAAAGTAGTACCGGTAGTCGCACTGGTTGCAGTATAGGTGGTAGAAATATTATTGCATCTTGCCGCTGGCGTAAGGCTGCTGCTCAATGTTGGTTTAGGTTTAACAGTTACAGTTACTGTAAATGATGCTCCGGTGCAAGTACCAGATAATGGGGTAACGTTGTAAGTTGCCGTTTGTGCAGTGCTCGTTGAATTCGTTAATATACCTGTAATACTTGCTGCACCCGAACCTGTCGCACCGCCAGTCATAGCGCCTGTTACTGTTGGAAGCCCCCAACTGTAGGTTGTACCTGTTGGAACTGTTCCATTGGTACCGTTTACAGGTGATACTGTGAATGCGGTTTCGCTGCAAGGGTTCGCAGTCATGGCCGAAATAATGGGATTTGGATTAAAGGTAACAGTAACCGCAGCTGATGTAGTTGAAGTGGGGCAACTATTTGCCGACGTTGAAACTGAATAAGCTATAGAACCTGCGGCGGTTGGTGTTACGGTAACGGTTGTGGAGGTTGTATTTGTGTTGGGTGAAGACAGGTAGGTTGTAGGTGACCATGTATAATAAAGAGGATTAAACACATTTGTACCGGCTGGGTTACTGACGGTATTTGTAACTACCACATTATCCAGAGCCCAAACACTGCCTGAAGTTCCCGTATAGTTAAATCTTATTTTTAAATTTGACAAACCAAGGTATTGATTTAAATTAATACTGGTCAAAGTTGTAATACCGTTGGTTGGACCCTGAAATGTTACCCCTGTGTATGTTTGTAAAGTTGAATAGGTGGTTCCCCCGTCTGTAGATAATTCAATTTTTGCAATGGTTCCTGTTCTTAAATCATAGGCTTGGTTAAATACTAAAAATGCAGTTGACAATCCAACCATACTAAAAACAGGTGTTGTTAGCATGCTTGGATTTGTAACCGGAGGAGTTCCTGCAACGAGAAAAAAACTGCCTCCTGTTCCTGCTGTAGAGTTGTAAATATTGCCGTTATAGCTATGGCTCGATGAATTTGTTGAACCCCAGATAAAATCAGTTGCAGAGTTATTATTGCCATTGTTACCGTTCATGCCACCCCAGCCTGGTGGACTGGTATTTGAAAAGTCCCCACCGGCAATCACTTGACCCGTACTTGAATAACCAGACGCTGTTAAAGTGATTGGCACGCCAATACAAGTTGCTGTGGCGGATGGCGTAATAGCTGCTGTAAATGGTGGCAGAACTACTATTTGGCCAAGAGCGGAGAAGGCACCGGTACAGGTACCATTTGTTACAAACACCCGGTATAAGGTTGTAGTTGTTATACTGGAATAATTAAATGTAGTACTATTAGCGTTTCCAATATTTGTCCAGCTAACACCTCCATTGGTAGATGTTTCCCAACGGGTAACAGTACCGTTATTTCCAGATAAAGTTAATATAGAACCTGGCCCGCTCACACCGGAACAAACGGTCAACGGGGATGAATTTGAAGGAGATAATGTACCGGCAACGGTTAATGCATTGACTGTTATGCTCCCCCCGGCATTAGTCTGTACGCAACTACCAACAGTAGTAACAGTATAGTTATATATTCCGCCGGCCGCCAGAGTAGGAGTACCACTTATGGTTATAACACCGCCACTATAGCTTCCCGAGACACCTGCTGGCAATCCGCTAAAACTGGCACCGGTAACAGCACCATTTACAGCATAAGTTATTGGTGCGATCGCCCCACCAAAACAGATGTTTTGGGAAGTGGTAGCTGCTGCAGAAGTTAATGTAATGGTTGCATTGGGTGACACAGTAATTGTCCTGTTTGCGCTCACTGCAGGACAATTACCTGTAGCATTGGTAGTCAATAATAATGATACATTTCCTGTATATATCCCATCCGGTGTATAGGTTATTGTTTCAGGAGTTGATTCAGGATTTGTTGAACTCAACACTCCACCACCAGAAATAATTGACCAGGTTCCTGTTGTGGCTCCGCCTCCAACAGTGGCCCCGGTCAATGTTAAGGCTGATGCGGTTTGACAAATAGTATTTGCACCTCCGGATGTTACTGTTGATGCTAGTGTTACATCAATAATTCTTTCAGCAGTGGTAGAGGCACAACCTGCTGGTACATTTGTGGTTAATGTCAATTTTACTGTGCCTGAAAAATTAGTAGTTGGAGTAAAGCTAACCCCAGCCGGGTTCGATGTCTGTGCAAGGCTACTTAACGTTCCGCTTCCAAATGTAATTGTCCATGCACCAGTTGTTGCGCCACCACCAACGCTTGCACCCGTTAATGCAAATGAAGCTGGCGATGCGGTCTGACAGATAGAAGGCTGAGTTCCAGCATTTGCGGTAGGATTTGCTGTAACATTAATTGTGCGATCAGCGAAAGTACTACCGCAAATACCCACTGCATCAGTTGTAAGCCTTAAAGTAACCGGTCCACTGTAATTAGCCGTAGGTGTATAAGAAACATTTGTAGGGTCTGTCCTCTGGCTACCATCGCTCAAAGTGCCGCCTCCACTTATGATAGACCAGGCTCCAGTAGTTGCACTACCGCTAACAAGGGCATCACTAAGCATAATTGCAGTGGGAACCGCATTCTGGCAAACCGTAATTGTGCTCCCTACTGTTGCACTTGGTTTCTGGGTAATATTAATAAACCGGGTGGCTGTTGCAAAACCACAAGTGCCTACAGTATTTGTTGTAAGCCTTAAAGTAACGGTACCATAAAAGTTTGCAGCAGGTGTGTATGTTACAGTCGCTGGGCTATTGCCAGTACCCTGTGCACCTAGCGTACCTCCTCCATTATCAATAGTCCACAGTGCAGAGGTTGCACCTCCGCTGTAGGAAGATCCTGTCAAAGTGATAGCCGCAGGTGATGAAGATTCGCAAGCTGCTAAATCAGTGCCGGCAGTAACTCCAGGATCTGGACTGATATTTACAGTAATGTTAGTTGTGTTAGCGCATCCGTTGCCGTCAACTGGCGTGGTGTATGTAATTATTGTTGTGCCTAGAGTTAAGGGTGATACGAGGCCTGTATTGTCAATAGTAGCAACAGAAGTGTTACTACTACTCCATATACCATTTGGAGTTAGGTTAGCAAGTGTTGAAGTCGTTCCAACACAAAGCGATGTTTGCCCGGTAATGCCTTGCACAACGGGTAGCGCATTTACCGTAATATTTTGAGTATTCTTGTTAGTGCATCCGTTTACAACGGCTGTAGTATAGGTTATCCCTGTAATACCGTTGATAAAACCTGATACGACACCTGAACTATTTACCGATCCCAAAGAGGGTTCGGAAGATTCCCATGTTCCACCAGGTGAGCTGGAATTTAAAGTTATGGTAGCCCCAACACAAACGGCACCTGGTCCGGAAATAGAAGGAACTGCAGGCAAAGCGTTTATTGTAAAATTAGCCGAGTTATTGGAACTCACAGGAGTAGCGCAGCCAACCAGTGAAATCTCTTTAATGGTAACAGTTGTTGCACCTGCATTCGTTGCCAAAGCGGCAAATGTTCCGGTATTTCCACTGAACGTGATCGTTGCTATATTGTTAGAAGATACAGTAGCTCCTGTCAAATCATATTTAACATTGTAAACAGCTGCACCCAGTGAAGAAGAATTTACTGTAATTATTGCTCCGCTGCCAGCGCAACCATCAGCGGCTAACATGCTAAAATTGCTTACGTTTGGCGATGACGCTATAGTTACAGTGAAACTTTTAGAAGAACTCTGACATCCATTTCCATTTTTTGCGATTAATGTACCCGAATATGTATTCGCTACCACATTAGCCGGAACTGAGATAGAAATTGGGCTAGCAGGTAATCCTATATTGGCAACATTCGTAAATCCTGCAGATAAAGCTGAAGCACTCCATGTAATACTGTAAGACGTGGGAGAATTATCGTTATTTGTATATGCAAGTTGAGTTGTTTGGGAAGAAGTGCTCGAACATAGACTTGTTGCCTGAGTTGCAATCGTAATATCAGGTAACGGATTGACTGTTACATTTGTGGCTGACGAAATGGAAGTACAACCATTAACATCAGTAACTCTTACCAGGTATCCACTAGTAGCACTTGCAGTATAGGTAGTAGACGTCGCACCGGATATTAATCCGTTCCCATCATACCATTTATTTCCAGAAGAGGCAGAGGAAGTTAACACTACGTTTAAACCTGAACAAAATGTGGTGGGTCCACCCGTAATTGTCGGAACAGGCGGCAAAGGATTAACGATCACCGCAGTTCCTAAAGACGTTGCAGATGTACATCCTGCAGCATTCTTAACCACGACCGTATAAGTTCCACTGGTAGTTGGCGAGTAGGTCGAATTGGTTGCTCCGTTTATTAATACTCCCCCTTTATACCATTGATAAGTTGAGGCTGAGGAAGACGTTAGTGTTAAACTACCGTCTGCACAAAAAGTTGTAGGACCACTCGCTGAAATGGTTGGTGTAGCAGGTAAACTATTTACTGTTACTGTGGTTCCAGCAGAAGCCGCAGATAAACAGCCTGCTCCATTTGTAACCACAACACTATAAACAGCAGTTGCATTAGCTGAATAATTCTGACTTGTTGCACTGCTTATTAAAACCCCATCATTGTACCATTTATAACTTGAGGCTGCCGAAGAGGTAAGAATAACACTGCCGCCTGCACAAAATGTAGTAGTACTACCTGCGCTAACTGTTGGTTGAGCAGCACTGCTAACTGTGAAGTTTGTTGTATTAAAAGTCCCGCCGATAGAGCTACTGTAAATACCCGAAGCCAGGTTTGTAATTGTAATTGTAGTGGATCCTGCATTTGGTAAAACCGCAGTTGAAAAATTTCCTGTACCTGCAGTTGTAACATTCATAGTTGCTATATTACCGGTAGCAGTATTGGGTGCGCTTAAATTATAAGTAACGGTGTAAGTGCCAACCGGAAGAATTGTGGTTGTTGAATTACTAAGTGTGACTATAGCCGCAGAGTTTTGACAAACAGTTGCGGCTGATGTACCAGTCAATGAATAGTAGGTTATTTTCACTTGTCCTACAGCGCCAGCTCCAATACCACCTCCACCTCCATGTCTCCAGCCACCACCACCTCCTCCTCCGGGATTGTTGCCCGTACTGCCATTATTAGAACTTCCAGCGCCATCACCACCTTTCCCACCTCCTACTGGCGCTGCTCCCCCTGTATTTGTGCTTGCGCTTCCGTTATTTCCTGCACCAGCATTTCCTGCAGAAGATCCACCCCCACCTGCGTAAGAGACCCCGCTATTTGCTCCATTTCCTCCACCATATGTCTGATCACCAATACTTGCAGCAGCACTTCCTCCCGCAGAGCCAGAAGTATTATTAACTCCTACTACACTAGAACCTCCTTTCGCTAAAACAGTTACTGCTGTACCAAACCATGAATCTCCAGAAGCTGCCCCAACTGTCACTGTATAAGAATCACCTTGTATAACTGTAACCAATTTTCTTGCATATGCACCACCACCACCACCACTTGCTGTAACACCATTGGTGGTTGATGCCCCACCATTGCCACCACCTCCCCAGCATTCAACCGTTATTTTAGTTACACCGGCAGGTATCGTAAATGTAGTTGAACTGGCAAACGTCAGTTGAGTCTGCCCAAATGCCTTATTGCTGATAATTAAGCTAAAAAAAAAGCTTAATGAAAAAATTAAAAATTTAAACTGTATGGTGAGTGCGTAAATTTTCCTCATAACGACGTTTTAATATGGCGCTAAAAATTGCCTTATTTAATATTGTTTCCAACAATTGCTTTTAAATAGTCCTCACCAATTTGGGAGAGGCTATTAATTGCAGGGGCTTTTTTAGGAAATTTGGCTTGGTAACAGGTATCTTTCTCGATTAGGACGGATTATAAATAACTAACAATTTATAACAACGTTAACGAATCAAAAGGGTTAATTAGAGAATATTGAAGGTCTTTGATACTATTGGAGAAGTATTGCGTTAATACAGTCACAAACATAAGATATTTTCTTATTCAGCGCAATTTTGGCAATCTATTTTTTTAAAATATGTTGGGATTGGAAAGTAACAGGCAAAAGGGAAAAGTAAAAAGTAAAAAATGTAAAAGAGAAAAGTAAAAAGAGAAAAGGCAGAGTCATCAATATCTAAAAAAACATATACTATTGATTAGGTGTTTATTAATAACTTTATTTGAAAATTTTATTTACCTAATAAGTACTGTTGTTCCTTTTAAATTAAAACGTTCCCCGGTTTCAATATTGGTATAAACCAGTGTCCAAACATAGGTACCCGGGTCCTGTGGATTGCCTTTAAAAGTACCATCCCATTTGTTGGTCCAGTCGGTGGTTTCAAATATTTTTTGTCCGCCCCGGTTATAAATTGCAAAACGCAGGTCACGTGCTTTATAGGCATTCGTGGGATATAGGTAATCGTTCAATCCGTCATTATTGGGGGTAAATGCTTTTGGTACAGCAATGTAACAATTGCCTACAACCCGAATGGTGTTGACAGCTGTATCAAAACAACCAATATTATTTTCAACAATCAATCTTACCGGCAAATCTCTTGCAAAATTTCCGGGGAGATATAACTGTGCCGGGGGTACCTGCAAATTACTGCTGCTGCCGTTTCCAAAGGACCAGTTCCAGCCCTTAATGTGATTGATACTGTTATCTTTAAATGTTGCCGGGTCACCCGGGCATACCACTACTGTAGACTCAAATGCAGCCTTCAGGTAATTATCCAGTTCGATCGTAACGATGGCAGATGTATCGCCGCAAATGCCATTGCTGACAATCAGTGTTGCTTTTTTTGTACCAAATATTTTGTATTGAATAGCAGTATCCTTTGCGCTGCTTTTGATATTGTCATCAAATGTCCATTGCCAGCTGCTGACCTCGTTTTGGCCATCATGTGAAAAATTTATGGTATCAATTGTACAACCCAGTTTTACAGCATAGCTAAAATTGGCAGACACTGTATCCTTTACATTAAAATTGATAAAAGACCCTGCTACAGTTTCTTTTCCACATTCATTTAAAATGGTATTGCCATCTGTACCAACTTGTAATTCAATACGATAAATACCTTTTTTTTCAATAGGGTTACTCAGAGTAACCTGTATCGTGTTGGTAAATCCATCTCCACTGCAAATACCTTCGGCCTTTAAGACAATTGGGGGAGTACCGCCTCCAGAAAGTTTAAAATCTGAACCATCCGGGGCAATTGAATTGCAAAACATGGGTTTGTTGAAAACCAATTCAAGTACTTCGGGAGCACATCCTACTTTCGTAAGACTGTCCATCGGCGTTGGAAAAAGTGGAAAAACGGTTACTGGCAAAAACTTTCCCAACGGAATTCCCCTGTCGCAATTATCTAACAGGTTGATGCCATTCACGTCATTTTTAATGGTGATTTGGTAATTGCCGGGTGGAATAGGATTTGCTAATGTTAAAACAATAGAGTCCATATCAAAACCAATATCGCAGTTAATTCCCTCCGCACCAACAATAGGGGCAAGGGCCGGCGTTAATACAAAGTCGCTGCCATCTTTATTAACGCTCCCGCACTTCATTTTTTTGGTAAGCTTAACCGTTAATTTAATACCATCGCAAATGGCACGGGCTGATTTTAAACCAGGTTCTGCCGGGTCTGTAATGTTTGCAGTGCCGGCATTAGCTCCTCCAAAAGATAAACTATATCCGCTCTGTGTATTGGTGAAATGGCTTACCAATAACAAATACTCATGATCTTTTATAAGGTTGGGCATAGAACTAAACAGCGGCCTGTAACCACTTGTGCCTGTAGTACCACAAACCGTTAACGAAGTGCCATCTGCTGAAGCACCTGTAATGCCTGTTTCACCAGACCAGTTACAGGCAACAAACAACGATTCATCAGTGTAAACGTCAGCCGGACTTCTGTTGGTTATATCGAATAACTGCCAGTCGTAATCCTCACTCAGGTCTTTTGGGATAATTTTAAAACCTAAAGTTCCCGCTGTAAAACAGGTAAACCTGTACCAGAAAGGATTAATATCAGTTAAAAAATCGGTACAACCTTTTGTAAGAATTTGCCTGTTGCCACAAAGCGGAACAGATTCCTGCATAAAAGTATCTGTTCCACACACTGGGAAAGCAGTGGCGGGATTTTGTCCCAATGAGTCGCAGGGAGTTTGGCTGACGACGTTAAATGACATACATGCCCAAAAAACTACCCAACACAGTCTGTAAATACGCATAAAGTTTTGCAAATCTACTGAATGACATTTTAATTCTTATTTCCGTTGCAAATAGCTGGATAATAAATAACCAGAAAAACAAGCATCTTCCTTTTATTCTGTAATATTTTAGTGGTTGTGCAAGTATATTTGCGGTCATAATTAGTATGGATACAATAACAGGCACCGATATTTACTTAGCCCAAACCCTTTTACGGGCAGGTGATTTAGTAGCGATTCCTACCGAAACTGTTTATGGGCTTGCTGCAAATGCACTCAACGAAGATGCTGTGCTTAAAATATTCCAGGTTAAAAACAGGCCGGCTTTTAATCCATTGATAATCCATTGCAGCAGTTGGGAAAAAGCCGGGCAATACGTTAACGACGTGCCGGATAAAGCGATCGCATTAGCCAGGGCATTTACACCCGGCCCGCTTACGTTCCTGTTGCGCAAGAACAATATGATCTCTGATTTGGTAACAGCGGGCAGCGAAAAAGTTGCTGTAAGAATCCCCAAACATCCTTTAACGCAACGATTGTTGGAGTTGCTTGACTTTCCCTTGGCGGCACCCAGTGCCAATCCTTTTGGTTATATAAGTCCGACAACGGCGGGGCATGTAATGAAAAGTTTAGCGGGCAAAATTCCCTATATTTTAAATGGCGGTTCAGCTGGTATTGGGGTAGAATCTACCATTATCGGGTTTGATGAAAATGAACAGGTGATACTTCACAGATTGGGCGGTATAAGCATTGAAGCCATGGAGGCAGTATTGAATGAGCCAATAATAATTGCTTCTGAAATTTCAATGACCAAGCCATTGGTACCGGGACAATTAAAGTCGCACTATGCACCTAACACGCCTTTATATACCGGCCAAATAGAAAAGATGTTACCGGGATGGATTAATAAAAAAGTGGCAACCATAAGCTTTACAAAACAATTTAAGGCCGTTCCACCGCAGCAACAATTTATACTTTCGCCGGAAGGCTCTTTGGATGAAGCAGCAAAAAATTTATTTGCGGCATTAAGAAGTATTGATCAGTTGCAGGTTGATGTAATTTTAGTAGAAATATTTCCTAACGAGGGAATTGGCCGGGCTATTAATGACAGGCTTAATAGGGCAGGGGCTGCATTTAAATAATACTTCACGTTATGTTACCCCAGGTTATTTAGCGATATCAAATTTTACCTTTTTCCCTTTCATTTTCTGGTCCTTTATCAATTCCATAGCACCACCTACTTTCAATTTTCTCACCGCCACAAACGAGAAGAAGTCTTTAACTTCAATTAAACCGATATCTTCTTGTTTTAGCATACCGACTTTAGATAAAAAACCTACAATATCTATTTTATTTACTTTGTCTTTTTTGCCTGCGGCAATAAACAAGGTTGACCATTTTGGCTTTTCCGGCAACTCCGTTTCTTCGGGAAGGATCAAATCCGTCACTTCATCTAGGATGTAAGTAGGTCTGTATTCTCCTTTTCCAACAATTAAAACAACTTTTCCGCCGGCTTCCATACGGGCCGTCCTGCCATTTCGGTGAGTATAAATTGCTTCAGTTGGGGGTAAATCGTAATGCACCACATATTTAATATCCGGAATATCCAGTCCTCTTGATGCAAGATCGGTGGTGATAAGGATAGAGGAACTGCCATTTTTAAATTTAGCAAGGGCACTTTCCCGTTCCTGTTGTTCCATACCTCCATGGTAGAAAACATTTACAATACCGTGCTCTTTTAAAAAATTGCTGGCCTGCTCAACCGTATCCCGATGGTTGCAAAACACAATGGCAGACTTGTTATTGACATGACAAATAAATCGGAAGAAAATATCAAACTTCTGTTTAAAATCCGATTTTAACTCAATGATTACCAAACTATCATAAACATCTTTTTCAATTAAACTAGTATTGGTAAAGTTTAATTGAACGGGATTGTCAAAACCAATGAAATCTGGTATGGAAGCCGCTTCTGTAGCAGAGGTTAAAATCTTTTTATTAGCAGATTTCAGCGACTTTATAATAAATGTCATTTCTTCTAAAAAGCCTAATTCTAACGACTTATCAAATTCATCTAGTATTAAAGTTGTAATTAATTCCGTTGAGAAATTATTTCTTCTAAGGTGGTCAGCAATTCGTCCGGCAGTGCCGATGATAACTGCGGGAGCCTGCACCAGGTTTTTCTCTTCAATCTCTCTTTTATGCCCGCCGTAACAGCAGGTTACTTTGTAACCGGTTGCCATTTTTCTGAAAACTTCGTCAATTTGCAAAGCCAGTTCCCGTGATGGGACCAGTATCAGCGCCTGTACGTTTTTAACGTCAGGCTTTAATAATTGCGCCAGCGGTAAAAGGAAAGCAAGGGTTTTTCCAGACCCTGTTGGAGAAATTATTTGAACGTGGTTATTGTCTTTAATTGCAGCAATTGCAGCAAGCTGCATTTCGTTCAGGACTTCAATTTTTAACCCGGCCTGTATTGTTTCTGTGGAGATATTTTGTTCTTGCATTTCGGTAAAATTAGCCGTAAATTGGTAACAGTCCTTATTTTTTATTACACTTAAACTTTTAAAAGATGGATATCCTACACAAATTTCAACATTGGGGCGACGCCCATCATCCCAAATATCTCGACATTATTCGCATTATTCTGGGGATTTTTCTGTGCTATACCGGAATTGCTTTTCTACAAAATATGAGTCTTGTAACTGGTCCGCTTTCTACAAAGACATCCTTTGGATCCTTTGCTGTTATCATCTTAAGTCATTATGTGGTATTCGCTCATATATTGGGCGGTATTTTAATGGTGGTTGGCTTCTTAACCAGGTTTGCGTGTCTTATACAGATTCCCATTATGCTGGGCGCTATTATTTTCATTAATTCCGCCAGTGATGTTTTCAGGCCTTACTCGGAATTGTTTTTATCTGTTTTAATTTTATTGCTGCTAGTTTATTTTTTAATTGTTGGCAATGGTCCATGGGCTATAAAATTGAAAGAAGAAAAAGAATGGCAGCCTTGAGCATTTTTATGTTGGTAAAAAATAATTATACAGATGTAGCTGATTAGTAAATTATTAATTAACTAGCTTTATACAATTTGCCTATAATTAATATTATGTTAAACAGATATAAAGTCTGAGTTTACAAGTTATAGCCTCTGTATTATTTTCTCCCCACTCCCGCGTAAGTATTAGACCAAGCAATTACAAATAAAAAGCCGTACGGTTATCTCACCGGCTCCGTCGTTTTATAGAATATTTTTCTTAGATGTCACAAACTAAGTCTATTAGTAAATAAATGCTAAGTATTTTACCAGCCCTTACATAGTTGATAACTAATTAGTATATTTGTATTAGAAACTCAAAACCCACCGGCAAAGGTGGGATGCGAAATTTGGAGAACTTAAGAACTACTGAATAGAATACAACTTACTGCCAAATTCTCCAAATTTCTCTCGTTTTAAGTTTACCTGAACTTTTTGTTTTTCTACTCTTACCAGTGTCTACGGGCATCCATATATCCATTATCAGAAAACCTATTTATGAGTAAAATTTTACGTTTTGTTGAAGCGGCAAAAGAAAATTCAGAAGATGAAGCAAAGGAAATCAATTTTGGTATAATACCAAATTTTCAGGCCCAGCAAATTGCGGCAAGTACTGGTGTGGTAGTAAGAACTGCCTTAAGGACGCTTACCTCCTATGCTGTTAATCATACCTTTAAAAGGCATGGAGTAGAAAATGAAAATAAGGAAGCTAGAGGTCAGGTAGGTGTTACAGATTTAGACTTTGAGTTAATACTAGACATTTTAAATAACCCAGATGTAGTCATTAAGGGTACTGATGGAAGCAGAGGCAAGCAAGCATTGAAGTTTACAAAGAAGTTAATAAAGGGGAATTACACTATTGTTATGAGCGTAGTTAGAAGAAAGGATGGGGTTAAGATGGATTTTGACACTATGTATATAAAGCAATAAAAAAGCCGATATAAATATCGGCTTCAAGTACTTAGTGTAACAGGGAATCGTAATAACCTTTTTAGGCTGTCGCTCACACGTCCATAACGTTCTATTACACCACGAATGTAAAATAATAATCTAATAAACGACATATTTATCAATTTATTTAACAAGTTAATTAAATAGTTTAAGCGGTATGAAGCAAAAATTCAAGATAAGACATGAGATACTTGTATACCTGTTTAATAAACTTACTTATAATAAGTACGATGCACCTGAACTTAAAAGTACAATTACAAGCTTAAAAGATGTAGCTAAAGGTATTAATAGAGATTACGAGTTGGTGTATATGCAACATCATATGTTACCTGAAGAACAGGCTTAATGTATAAATAATAGCGGGGTTCATTCAATCATGTTAAAAAGAGAAGGTATTAGTGGAGTATTAGATGAATACTGGTTACGTGAAGGAGAAAAAGAAGCTAACGAACGGATATACGATAAAACTAAGTGGCTTGTACCTGTAATAGCTTTGTATCCCCTCAACGAACCCCATCATTTCTTACTCATCTCTGCAGCATAATTTTGTGGCAGCAGTTGTTCTATAGTATTTATTTTATGGTCGTTAATGTTTTCAAAAACGTAGGTAAGCCATTGGATGGGGTTTACATGGTGCAGCTTACAGGTTGCAAATAAACTGTATAACATGGCGCTTCTTTGGGCAGCTTCATGATTGCCGGCAAATAAATAATTTTTTCTGCCAATGGCCACGGGGCGTATGCTGTTTTCCACCAGGTTATTATCTATTCTTAAATTACCATCCCGGAGGTACACATTTAGTTTATCCCATCTGGCCAGGGTATATTGCAAAGCCATGCCCATCGGGCTTTTGGGAAGGCTGCCGGTAAGTTGAGTTTGTAATATTTTATGAAGTGCTGTTAGTATGGGTGCAGCATGGTACTGGCGATAGTTTTTTATTTCATCCGGAGTGTAATTGTTTTCTGTGCAATGCTTTTCTACTGCATACAGTAATTGTATTTGCGTAAGCACTTCGCTTGCTTTTGTAGTATCAAAACTTTGGGCATCTATAAATTTACGCCTGGCATGCGCCCAGCAATTTAATGTGGTAATACCTTGCACCTCATCAAACTGATTGTAAGGGGCATACCCATCTGTTTGCAGATAGCCCTGATAATTTTTTAATGTTTCTTTTGGCCACGCTGCGGCCCGGCCTATTTGGTATTTAAATAATACCTGGCGGCTTTGGGTGTTGTAATACACCCAGTAATACCCCTGGTGCGTTGTACCCTTTTTAGTTTTGTCCAACACTTTAAGGGGCGTTTCATCTATGCTAAGATATTTTGTGGAGAGCACTTGCTTTTCAAGTGCATGATAGAGCGGTTCTATTAAATTGCAGCCTTGTTTAAACCAGTTATTAACGGTGTTGTCTTCTATCGCTATTTTTTGGCGGGTAAGCATTTGCAGTTGCCTGTAAATGGGTAGGTGATCAAGGTATTTACTTACCATCAGGTGCGATAGTAAAGAAGCTCCTACATAACTTTTTGCTATGGGCATATTGGGCAAGGCAGCTATTACCCGTTTTGCCTGGGTGCCATCTGCGGTGGGCTGTATATACTCGGGGCGAATGTATTTTTTTACATACAGTTCGCCCTGCTGGTATTCTAATATTTCTGTTATCTCCTGGCCTACTGGTTGCAGGCCGCTTACATCTTCTGCAGGGGATAAAATTATTTCTTCCCGGCGTAAGTGGGCTGGTAGTGGTTTACGGCCCGGATGGTTTACACGGACAACAGTTTTCTTTACATCATGCGCTTTTACATGACTGATACTTTCTACAACCACTTCGGCCAGCTTATCGTTTTCAAATAAAATAGTTTGCTGCTCGTTGCTGTGAGGGTTAGGTTTAAACTTTTCCTGTTTGCCGCTAAAAATAAATTTTTGTAATTCTATAATCTGTAGCTGTAATAAATTATTTTTCTGGGATTGAAGCTCATTTGCCTCCTCATGCTTAGCAATTATTATTTGGAAGTTGGCAACGAGTATTTGAAAGTTAGCAATGGCTTTTTTCTGATCATCATTTACTATTAATAACTGCTCATACAAGCTTTTAAAATCGGTATGTTGTGCTGTGGTATTGATGGCGTAAAACTAATCAATTGCACTGGCTTAAAAGTACTACTACCACTGATTTTAAGCAGTATTTTTACACATGGGTGGTATATCTTTTTTTGTGTTGTACCGATTTTAGAACGATGCCCTGCAGAATGTGCTGAAGCTGCAGATGGGTAAGCAAAATACCGGTGCTGTTTTGTGCATTGCCCGGTGTTTCAAAAGTACCTTTCTCCAATCGTTTTTCATACAATGCAAAACCATCGCTGTCCCACTGCAATAATTTAATTTGGCTATGCCGCTTGTTGATAAATACAAATACATCGCCCAGTAAAATGTTTTTCTTCAGTTCGTTTTGCACAATGCCACACAGACCGTAACAGCCCTTATGCATATCCGTTACCTGGTTATAAAAGTAATACTGCTCTGCAGCGCTAAGGTGTAGCATGCTATGCCATTAATTGTTTTACATAATCAACCGGGGGCATGGTTTCAAAACTTATACGTTTGCCATTGGTAAAAGTAATACGCACTGGTGCAGTTGATAAAAGCGGTGTAATGCTTATAAATTTACCTGGCTCTTTAGGTTGTAATTTTTTGCGCCAGTAATAATAAACAGAAGGCTTAAGCTGATGATTCCGACAATAGGCTTCTACAGTAATTCCACTTGCTTTGCACGCAGCGATATGCGTTTGCATAATCGCAAACTGAGTTATATTTTTAGCATCCATAACCGCAAAGATGGGACACTTTTTATAGTGAAGGAATATGGGGTTGGTGGAGGGGATACATAGCTTTGGCAATTACGGCAGGTTCATTATTATTTTCTACATGGAAAATAGCACATACAAAAGAAAAAATAAAATCAGTAGAACGGGAGTTGCAGCAACTAAAGGAGCAAAAAAAATAGATAAACAAATTTCATGTTAAACAGGCGCACAACCATTACGCATTGTGTATGAATTTCATTGTATTTTTTGGCCTACGCTCACTTGAGTATTAGATATCATTTAGTAGAATGTGCAATCTAAAGATGCCTTCATGAAAATTATTTTAGTTTTAGTAATCCTTTTTGTTTCAAAAGTCTCTTATTCTCAGGGTGAAATCCTAAGAAAATACAGTTATCCTGTTATGGGCTTAGATAGCACATTTGAAGGTGGTGGAACTTGCTTTTTTTACGAAAAGATAATAAGGTCTGCCTGGTAACAGCTAAACATGTGCTTTCAGGGTGCGAAAATGACAGCACTAAATCAAATACATTCCCTGATAAACATTATGTTTTTTTAGGCAGCTATGCCCACTCATTAATTCTAAATACAAAAATTCTTAAAACAAAACTTCCATGCGGAAGAGATGATATTTTGGTAATTCCGGTTTTAGACACCACATTATTCCCTTTTATTAATTCAGTTGAAAATTTTATTACACAACCCTTAAAATATTTCAAAGATATTTACATTTATGGCTACCCTATGAAATCCTATACTAGCGATATGTTTAAATCACTCCCGGATGCGGCTTTTATGAATATTCACGACAGTTCATACCACTTTACTAAAATCCTTCTTAATAATAATTCGATTGATACATTGAGTAGTGCTGTAAGCTGGCTTTACAATTCTGTTCCGAGCAATTTAATGCATGGCTATTCTGGATCCCCTATTTTTTTGCAAAGTAAATCAAATGAGATGTGGAGATTAATTGGGCTGCTATCTTCAGCTAAAGATTTAGGAAAAAATTCTGTGATTATAAGGTTAATGGATATTGAAGCTATTTTGGATAAACTAAAATAACACAAAAACAGGCTACTTAAAAAGCAGCCTATTTTTGTTAAAAATCAATATTAAAATTTCTATTCAGCTTCAGGTGTTGGATCGGTAGATTGTGCAGTGTCTGTTGCATCTGAGGCATCTGAACCTTCATTTTCCGGTAAACTGATTACCGGGTTTTCATCTGCAACAATTACCTCTTCCTGCTCGTCTAGTTTAGTAATGGCTGCAATAGCATCTCCTTCATCAACCCTTATTAACTTTACGCCCTGGGTTGCCCTGCCTTGTTCACTTACGCTTGCCACACTCATACGGATGGTAACGCCGCTTACACAGGTAATCATCAGATCTTCCTTTTCTGTAACATCCAATAAACCTACCAACGAACCGGTTTTTTCCGTTACATTAATGGTTTTAACACCCTTGCCACCTCTATTGGTAACCCTGTAATTTGGTTCGTTTGTTACGGGGTCATTTAAAAATGTACGTTTACCGTAGCCTTTTTCACTTACCACCAGTATAGTACGGGTTTTATCTTCCCGGTTTACGCAAACCATTCCCACCACTTCATCATTGGCATCATCTACTTCAATTCCGTAAACACCAATACCACCGCGACCGGTAGACCTTACTTTTTCTTCGGGGAAACGAATGGCACGGCCACTCTTAACGGCCAGCATTATTTCACAATTACCATCGGTAAGTTTGGCTTCTAATAACTGATCTCCTTCTAAGATGTTTATGGCATTGATACCATTTTGTCTTGGACGGCTGAAATCTTCCAAATCGGTTTTCTTAATAATTCCTTTTTTGGTACACAGTACGATGTAATGACTTTTCAGGTATTCTTCATCACTAAAGTTTTTTACATCAATGATGGCCCTTACTTTATCATCCTGCGGAATCTGGATCATATTCTGCAATGCACGCCCTTTGCTGGTTTTATCTCCTTCCGGAATTTCATACACTTTCAACCAGAAACATCGTCCTTTTTCTGTAAAGAACAGCAAGGTGTGATGGGTAGATGCTACAAAAAGATGTTCTATATAATCTTCCTGGCGGGTACTGCTACCCTTTGCTCCACGGCCGCCACGGCGTTGCTGGCGGTATTCATCAGCAGAGGTACGTTTAATATAACCGAGGTGCGAAATGGTAACTACCACATCTTCATCTTCAATTAAATCAAGCATATTTATTTCGTTGCCAACATATACAATTTCAGTTTTACGGGCATCACCAAATTTGGCCTTTACTTCTGCCAGTTCGGTTTTAATGATATCGTAGCGCATATCTTCATTGGCCAAAATTGCTTTCAGGCGTTCAATTTCCTTCATAATTGCAGCATGCTCCTCTCTTATCTTGTCAATTTCCATCCCGGTAAGCCGCTGCAAACGCAGTTCTAATACAGCTTTGGCCTGTATTTCACTCATCCCGAAATTACTGATCAACCCTTCCTGTGCAATATTGGGTGTAGAGGATTCCCTGATTAGTTTGATTACTGCATCAAGGTTGTCCAACGCAATAATGTAACCTTCTAAAATATGAGCCCTTTCCTGTGCTTTGCGTAATTCAAACTGGGTACGCCTTACAACTACCTCGTGCCTGAATATTATAAATTCGCTGATAAGGTCTTTTAAGTTCAGGGTTCTTGGCCTTCCTCTTACAAGGGCAACGTTGTTAATGCCGTAGGAAGTTTGCAGTTCTGTTTGCTTGTACAACTGGTTTATAACCACCTGCGCAACCACATCCTTTTTTAGATCGATTACTATCCTTGTACCTTCCTTGTTGTTGCTTTCATTGTTTACATCTGCAATGCCTTCAATTTGTTTGTCGTTAATTAACTCGCCAATTCTTGCAGTAAGGGTATCCCTGTTTACCTGGTAAGGTGTTTCGTAAATAATTACTTTTTCCCTACCATTTTTTTGGGTTTCTACATTTACTTTACCACGCAATACCACTCTTCCCCTACCTGTATGAAAACCGGCTTTAATACCTTCAAAGCCATAAATAATTCCGCCTGTTGGAAAATCCGGTCCTTTTACGTGTTCAATTAATTCATCAATAGTAATATCCTTGTTGTCAACATAGGCTACACAGGCGTCAATCACTTCACTCAGGTTGTGCGGCATCATATTGGTAGCCATACCCACGGCTATACCACTTGCACCATTTAACAATAATTGCGGAATACGGGTGGGTAAAACGGTAGGTTCTTTCAGTGAATCATCAAAATTCAACTGAAGATCAACCGTTTCTTTTTCAATATCCTCCAACATTGCCTCGGCAAACTTGTGCATACGAACCTCTGTATAACGCATAGCAGCAGGTGGGTCTCCATCTTGGCTGCCAAAGTTACCCTGACCATCAATCATGGTGTACCGCATGCTCCAGTGCTGGGCCATACGAACCATTGTATCGTAAATAGAAGCATCGCCGTGGGGGTGAAACTTACCCATCACTTCTCCCACAATACGTGCACTTTTTTTATAAGGTTTATTGCTGTAATTGCTCAATTCATTCATACCGAAAAGCACCCTTCTGTGTACTGGTTTTAATCCATCCCGTACATCCGGCAAAGCACGACCTACAATTACACTCATAGAATAATCTATGTAGGATGTTTTCATCTGCTCTTCAATATTTACAGGAATAATTCTGCCCCTGTTGCTGGCGTTACTACCATCATTTGGTGGCAGCATACCGCCGTTTAATTCTTCGTTATTTTCCATAATGTTTAAAAGTGTGCAAATGTACACTTTTAAAGCGGATTTTCTGTTTAAAACAGGGGGGTATATCCTGTTTTTTGTGCACATTTTTTATGCGTTTGTGGAGAACATTTTTTTTGTTTTTGAGAAGAAAAAATGGATGTTTTATTTAAAAAAGCGATCAACCTGATAAATAATTATTTCGATTAAATTAAGAGAACTAAAGAATAACTTGCCGCCTTATCAAATAAAGCACGATTGTGAAAACCATTTTACTTTTTGGAGCAGGAAAATCTGCAACGGTATTGATTGACTATCTGATTGCAGAAAGCGCCACTAATAACTGGAAATTTATTATTGCAGATGCCAATAAAGAGCAGGTATTGGTTAAAACTAACCATTCGCCTTTTGCCGAAGTGGTAGAGATTGATATTGCCGATGATGAAAAAAGAGATGTGCTTATTCAAAGGTCGCATGTGGTTATTTCGATGTTACCCCCTGCCCTTCATTTTTTGGTTGCCAAGGATTGTGTTGAAAACAGAAAACATCTGCTTACGGCTAGTTACCTGGATACCAATATGAAAAGCCTGGCGAATGAGATAAGGGATAGGAAACTTCTATTTTTGTGTGAAATGGGTTTAGATCCTGGCATTGATCACATGAGTGCCATGAAACTGATAGACGAAATTCATGCATCAGAAAAAAGAATTACCAGTTTTAAAAGTCATTGTGGTGGATTGATTGCGCCTGAAAGTGATAACAATCCATGGCATTATAAAATAAGCTGGAACCCCAGGAATGTAGTGTTGGCTGGTAAAGCCGGTGCTACTTACAAAGTGAATAACGACATTAAAAAGGAAGATTACCTTAATTTATTTTCCGATTGCAAAGAAGTTTCTATTGATGGTTTAGGCAAACTGGCTTATTATCCAAACAGAGATTCACTCGGTTACATTCCGATATATAAATTAGAGACTGCGACCACTTTTATACGGACTACCCTGCGCCACACTGTTTATTGCAAGGGATGGAATGCCATCGCACAGGCTGGTCTTGCTGATGAGGTTAACCAAGGAGATACTGCATCACTAACTTTTAAAAAATGGTCTTTACCAATTATTCCATTTGTGAATGATGAGAATAGAGTGTTATTGGAATATCTTGGGCTATTTGATGAACTATTCGTTCCGGCTGCTGCAAAAAGCAATGCCGACATTTTACAATACCTGGTGGAAACCAAACTTGCAATGGAGCCAACCGATAAGGATATGATTGTAATGTTGCATGAAATTGAATATGACGGCGGCTCCATAGAGAGCAGCCTGGTTGTAAAAGGAACCGATAATTTGAGAACTGCAATGGCGAAAACTGTGGGCCTGCCATTGGGCATTGCGGCTAAATTTATTTTGGATGGAACTTTTACCCAACGTGGTTTGCATATACCTATCAGTAAAGAAGTATATCTGCCGGTTTTAAAAGAATTGGAGAAACATGGAGTAGCGTTTAAAGAGATTAAAAAATAGATTTGTTTTACCTCCGTTTTATTTCCAGCAAAAGAAATTTTAACGCCCGAAAGCTTTTATTGACAAGATGCAATTGCTGGTAAGATAAAAGCTGGTGCCGGATTTTTATTTTGAAATATAACCCTTCAATATTTTTTTCAACTCCTTCACTCCTTCTGTAGCAGGCAATTCAATCAGGGTGAGCTTATCGGATTTTTTTACATCCGGTATCTTTTTGTCGATGATAAATTTGGGTAAATACGGCGGGGCGTAATGTAATAAAGATGCTGCCGGGTAAACCTGCAAAGAAGTACCTACCACTACAAAAAAGTCACAATCTGTCATTTTTTTTACAGCAATTTCTATCATAGGTACAGGTTCCTCGAACCAAACAATGTAGGGCCTTAATTGAGCTCCATCTTCTGCCCGATCGCCTATTTTTATATCTCCTCTTATTTCATAAATCAGTTGTTCATCTGCTTCGCTCCTCATTTTAAAAATTTCGCCATGCAGGTGAATAATATTGGAAGAGCCGGCTCGCTCATGGAGGTCATCTATATTTTGCGTGATGATCGTAACATCAAAATCCTTTTCCAAAGCTACCAGACCAAAATGGGCGGCATTGGGTTTAGCTGCAGTAACATCCTTTCTTCTGGCATTATAAAAATCAGTTACCAGTTGTGGGTTCCGTTTCCATGCACCAGGTGTGGCCACATCATACACATCGTATCCATTCCATAATCCATCACTGTCTCTGAAAGTTTTTAAACCACTTTCGGCACTTATACCGGCACCGGTTAATACTACTATGTGTTGTTTGTTCATGTTACAAATTTATGAAACCGGATGCTTGCTTTTATTTGGAAACATTTTTTTAAAAAGGAAAATTCCTAATGGAATAAATAAGAATAATGGCCACAGCGTTACCAATCCGATTAATATATCCATAATCCATCTGCCGCCGGACTTAAATGCATCCGCAATTCTGCTGATAACCGTAGGGTTGACATCGGCAGGCTTAAAACCTTCTAATGGCTGGTAAAAGGTTAGCAGGATGGTACTCATTGCTGATTGATGGTTAAGGAAATTTACCCTTGTGGCAGCAGATTCCATTGCCTCCTGCAGGTTGTTTATTTCTGACTGAACCTGCAAAACTTCCTGCATATTTTTAGACAGTTTTAAAAAGTTGAGGTACTTTTCCCGCATTTGTTTTTTTGCTTCCAATCTTGCCGTAATATCAATTACTTCTCCAGTTACATCATCGGTCGTAATTTTTCGTTCTACCACTTTTACGTCGGTAGCCGCTAACTGGTTCATGATACTTTCAAACTGATCAACCGGAACTTTGATGGAGATGGTGGTTTCTAATTTTTCATCGGTGAGATTTTGCTCTTCCTGGGCGATATAACCACCGTACTGTTTTACAGTTTTATAAATGGTAAAGGTGTAATTTTTAAAATCCTTCACCTCAAATTTTATTGTGGCCGTTTTGATTATTTTTTTATCCCAGTCAAAAGAGGTATTTGATTGAACTGTGTTTTTTGTTGAAATGGAATCAGTAAATGGCTTCTTAATTTTTTGTAGTGGAATTTGATTTTGTTCTTCTTCACTTTTAATGGAATACCCAGTAGCATTTTCGGTATTTGCTACAACTGAATCATAAACAGTAGTTTCTTTATCTGAACGAGTACAGGCAAATAAAAAAACTGCAGGAAGTAAAATGGCTAAAATTAATTTGCTGGTCATAACAATGGTTTAAGGTGATAGATGCCCATTGATACAAATTGCATAAAAAAAGAAACCACCTTAAATTGTTAAATGAAAACCAAAGTAAAGCATCCTTATAAATAATAGGCTGAAATTTTTACTACTACTTCTCCCCTGCCAATTCCATTACAATTTTCCATTCTTCGTCTTTCACTGTTTGTACACTTAACCTGCCCAATCTCACCAGATCCATATTTGCAAGCCTGCCATCTTTTTTAATGACATCCAGCGGTACCGCATTTTTTAATTTCCTTATTGGTTTTAAATCTACCACAACCCAGGCTGCTTCCTCTGTAGTAGGATCCTGGTAAAATTCTTTAGCAACTTTAGCAATCCCGACAATTTCAATTCCTTCATTGCTATGATAGAACAACACCTCATCCCCTTTCTTCATCGCCTTTAAATTATTTCTGGCGCCATAATTTCTTACGCCATCCCAAAATGTTTTTTTATCTATTACAAACTGATCCCAACTGTATTTGAATGGTTCGGATTTTACTAACCAATATGCCATAACACGGATTATTTTTTTCTACTTATTTAATTCCAATACTACCGTTTTGTAACTACCAAGTGTAAAATCACCGGTTGCAGATTTTTCTTTTGTAACTACATTGGTATATTGCGTAAACCCTTTTGTTCTTTCTTCATAGTCGCCAAAGGAAATTACTTTATCCGTTTTGGCTGTGTTCATCACCACCATTACAGTTTGTTTGGCATCGAACCTGAAATAGACATACACGCCATCCTGTGGAACATACTGCATCATTTTACCCGTAGTTAATGCAGACGATTTTTTTCTGTAATTAGCCAAAGCAGATACATGATTCCAGATGTCGTTATCAGTTGCTGTTCTTCCAGAGGCGTCAAATTTATTCACTTTATCTCCCTCCCATCCACCTGGAAAGTCGAGCCGAACATACCCATCGCTAGGGCTCGTAATGCCAGGGGTGGCTAATTCCGATGCATAATATAATTGCGGAATTCCCCTGCAGGTAAATAGCCAACTCAGTGATGATTTATACTTGTCCACGTCTTCATTTACAACAGAAAAAAACCGGGCAATATCGTGGTTATCTAAAAATAATACATTCCTGGTTGGATCCTTGTATAAATAATCCTGCGCCAAAATGGTATATAATTTATTAACTCCGTCGGTCCAACCAAAGTCCTTTGTCATGGCATCTTGTATGCCCCACAATGTTTGAAAATCCGTAGCTCCCGGCAGGTTACTGGCGGAGTGTTTCAAATTATTTTGTACAAAATAAGCTTGGTTGGGCACGCCATGATACCAGGTTTCTCCGAATATAGTTATTGAGGGATATTCACGGGTAAGTGCATTGTTACAACGATTCATAAATCCTAAATCGTTGTATGCGTACGTGTCAACCCGCCATCCATCAATACCAAATTCTTCCACCGTCCAAAGTGCATGTTGAATTAAATAATTGGCAACATAAGGATTGGTTTGATTCAGGTCCGGCATTTGCGATGTTTGCCATCCATCTACCAGTTTCTTTTTGTCGATGGCACTTGCGTATGGGTCGAAGGCTACCTGGTCTTTGTAGGTTGTTTTAGTGAAAGTTGGCCAGGTATTAAGCCAATCTTTTGTTGGCATATCCAATACAGTAATATGGCTTTCATCCACATGATTGTACACTGCATCCTGTATAATTTTTAAACCATTATTATGTGATGCGTCTATCAAACTCTGATAGGCTTTTTCTCCGCCCAGCCTTCTGTCTATTTTATAATGATCTGTAAAAGCATACCCGTGTTCGGTTCTTTCAAAACGATCATTTTCTAAAACAGGATTAAGCCAAATGGTAGTAACTCCCAGGTTTTGGATGTAATCGAGGTGGTTTTGAATTCCTTTTAAATCGCCTCCGTGGCGGTTGAAAACAGTATCTCTTCTTAAAGATTGATCCCTCATTCCTGGAATACGATCGTTAGATGGATCGCCATTGCTAAAACGATCAGGCAAAACGAGATAAATAAAATCCCTTGAAGTAACACCTTGTGCAAAATTTATTCCTTTGCCTTTTCTTCTTTCTTTTATTTGAAACGGAATTTTAAAAATGTTGTTTTTGCCTTGAGAGCTTACATCGATAAAAGCAAGTCCAGCCTTGGTGTTTGGAGCAATTAGTATATCTACAAAAAGATAATGTTTATTCTCAACTTTGTTTATTTTTTCTACTTTAATACCGGGGTAATTGATGCTCAAAGTAAAATTATCGGTGAATGAAAAACCACTATCAGCATGCAACATCAGCTGCACTTTGTTCCACTTCATACCCGCCCACCAATGAGTGGGGTAGCATTTTGCTGTGCTTTGTGCATTTACAGTTAAAGCTAAAAATACTGAACTAAATAGAAGAAAAAAAACTCTCATTATTTACCAAGATTTAAGATTTGTTGTTGTTTTAATTTTACAGCCCCTTCATCATACACGAATAAAACGCTTACTGCGCCGCATATAAGAAAGAAACCTGCCAGTACGATGGCGTATATGGTTTGACCGCCATAAATATGTTTAACAATTGCTCCCCCAAAGAGGCCATTTATAATTTGAGGTAACGTAATAAAGAAATTAAAAATACCCATATAAATTCCCAATTTGCCTGCAGGTATGCATCCGGAAAGTATTACGTACGGCATTGCTAAAATACTAGCCCAGGCAAGTCCAATCCCTATCATACAATATTTAAGCATTGCAGGGTCTTTAATAAAATAAATTGAAATTAAACCCACACCGCCTGCAAACAGGGAAAGCGCATGAGTCATTTTACGGCCAACTTTCCTGGCAATAAATGGCAACAGCAAGGCATACAACATAGCAATAAAATTGTACCAGGCAAAGGCAGTACCAACCTTGTTGCCGGCCTCATTGAACTCCACAGACTTTGCGTAGTCGCCGGTTAATCCATAAATATGCGTGGCCACCGCATCTGTAGTAAATACCCACATTGTAAACAAAGCAAACCAGCTGAAAAACTGCACCAGCCCCAATTGCTTCATAGTACGAGGCATATTTTTAAAGTCGGCAAATATTTCTGAAAGGCCGGATTTGTGCTTTGTTTTATCTTCCGGAACACTCCCATGATATTTTTCGTATTCTGCAGGCGGATATTCTTTACTGAAAAATATAGTAACCAAAATAGCCGACACAAAAACAGCAGCCCCTATATAAAATGCAATTTTTATATTGGGTGCAATACCATCTGCATCAGCCACCATGCTTACGCCGGACTTTGCTAATATATCGGGCAAAGCAGAACCAACCACCGCTCCTAAACCAATTAAAAAAGTTTGGATGCTAAAGCCCAGGGTACTTTGAGACTGGGGTAAGTTATCTGCAACCAAAGCTCTAAACGGTTCCATCGCAACATTAAAGGAAGCATCCATTACCATTACCATACCAGCACCAATCCAGAGCGCAGGTATTATACCAGCAAGGGAACCGGAGTTGGGTAAAAAGATTAAAGCTGTGGACGACAATAGGGCACCGACTAAAAAATAAGGCTTTCTTCGTCCAATACGATTCCATGTTTTATCTGAATAGTGGCCGATAATGGGCTGAACAATCATACCTACCAGCGGCGCAACGATCCAAAACATGGGGAGCTGATCTACATCTGCACCAAACGAACGTAGGATTCTGCTGGTATTTCCATTTTGCAAAGCAAAACCAAACTGGATACCCAAAAAGCCAAAACTCATCGTAAAAATCTGGAGAAGAGATAATTTTGGTGTAGGTAGTAGCCCTTTAGAATCATTGGGTGATAGAACATTTCCAGCAGACATATCAATTGTTTTGAAGTAAATGAAAATACTGTGTACTATTTACACTGTTAAAAATAAAACGTAAAAAACATCCTGTGCAGGATGTTTTAACAACTTATTTAAATTACAAATCCATCTGGGAGAATAGCCCCTTTTTTTAATACGACAATACCATCCTTAACAGCATACAAAGCATGGTCAGTATTTGAAAGGTGTTCACCGCCATTAATTCGAACATCATTCCCGATACGGCAGTTTTTATCTACAATAGCATTTTTAAAATAACACCTGTCTCCGATGCCGATTTTAGGGATACCTTTTAGAATATTATTTTCAATTTCTTGCAGGGTTTCATAAAAATCGTTACCCATTATATAGGAGCTAACAATGGTTGTGCCGTGACCTATACGACTGCGAACCCCAATCACGCTATTCTCAATTCTGCTGGCAGAAATAATTGAACCTTCGGCAATGATGGTTTTTTCCAACGTTGTTCCGCTGATTTTTGCAGGTGGTAACATTCTTGCCCTGCTAAAAACAACCTTTTGGTTATCAAATAAATTAAACGGAGGTAATTCTTCTGTTAAAGCAAGATTGGCTTCAAAGAAGGAATAGATGTTTCCAATATCGGTCCAATAGCCATCATATTGATAACTGATTACTTTATATTTTTCTATTGAAGACGGAATGATTTCTTTTCCGAAATCTGTAGCATCTTTCTTCTCATCTTCCAGCAAATCAAACAATAATTTACGGTTGAAAATATAAATACCCATCGAGGCAAGGTAAATTCTACCGTGCGCTTTCATTTCATCACCTGTATCACTGACCCATTCGCCTATAATTGACTTATCGGGTTTTTCAATAAAAGAAGTAATAATGTTTTCTTCATTTGCTTTTAGAATACCAAACTCAGGTGCTTCCCTATCGCCAACAGGTATTGTTGCAATAGAAATATCTGCACCTTTTGCTTTGTGGGTATCAATCATTGTCTCAAAATCCATTTGGTAAAGTTGGTCGCCGCTTAAAATCAATACATAATCAAAATCGTGGTTGATAATATGCCTGAGCGATTGACGAACCGCATCTGCAGTGCCCTGAAACCATTGAGGATTATCGGGTGTTTGTTCTGCCGCCACAATATCTACAAACCCTTTGCTGAAAAGACTAAATTGGTAGGTGTTTTTAATGTGTTTATTGAGCGATGCAGAGTTAAATTGGGTAAGCACCAAAATTCTATTTATACTCGAATTAATACAATTAGAGATGGGGATATCCACTAAACGATATTTGCCTGCAATTGGCACGGCCGGCTTACTACGACTGGCTGTTAATGGGTACAACCTACTGCCTGCGCCCCCACCTAGCACCATTGCGATTACTGATTTGCTGTCCATAAATTTAATTTGAGGTATATATTTTAGTTGGTAATTGTTGGCAAGTATTAATCCAAATGTAAGTTATAAAGTTATTGTAAACTACTATAGAGATTAATATATTGTTGAGCACTATTTCCCCAACTGTTATCGAGGTTCATAATTTTTGTACGGATGGCTTTCATTCGTTTAGGTTGCGCATAAAGTTCCAGAGCCCGATTAATACTATAAGTAATATCCCAAACTTTTGCATCATTGAAGATGATGCCGTAGCCACCATGTTCACCAATGTCTGTTACAGTATCTCTTAAGCCGCCCGTATTGCGAACAATGGGGATAGTTCCATAACGCATAGCATACATCTGGTTGAGTCCGCAGGGCTCTACCCTACTTGGCATCAACAAAAAATCTGCCGCTGCATACATTTGATGACTAAGCTTTTCGTTGTAGCCAATTTTAGAATTATAATAGCCTGCAAGCGGCATATTCATGTTCGCCAGTTCCCATTCAACATGTGGGTCGCCACTCCCCAAAATTAAAAAACTCATTTTACCTTCCAGGTGATAGACAGCATCATAAATGGCTTGGGGCAAAAGATCTGCTGCTTTTTCATGCACCAGTCTTCCAATGAAAACAAACAGTGGTCTTTCTACCTCTAAATTAAAAGCTTCGCACAATAATTTTTTATTGGCTAGCTTTCCTAAAGCTGCATTTTTTGTGTTGAAGGTATCATCTATATAAGTGTCAGTATCCGGATTCCAAACAATATCATCTATTCCATTTAATATCCCTGTGCATTTACCCCTTTCGTATTCAAACAAATTTTCAAGTCCATTTGCATTGCTTCTCATTTCATCGAGATAACTATAACTAACTGTTGTAACCCTGGTGGCACATTTTACCGCACTTGCCAACGGATTTATTCTATCCTGCCAGTCCAGCTTACCCCATTCCAACATATCCCATGCAGGAAAGTAATTAGCTTTATCCCAATCCATCCATCCCTGGTATTGTGCATTATGAATGGTAAGCACAGTGGGTATGTGTGATAAATGCCGGTAAGCATAGCATTGCTGCATCATAAAAGGAATAAGTCCTGTGTGGTGATCATGCACATGGACAATATCCGGTTTATCCTGCCATCTTGCTACCCAATCAACAACTGCTATTTGAAAAGCCGTGAATCGTTCGCTGTCATCGTCGTATCCATATACTTCTTCTCTGTCAAGCAAGCCGTTTATATCTACGAGGTATAATTCAAAACCAAGTTTATTGGTTTGTTCTTTTATAATAGTGTAGTTAAACCAATAAGGCCCCATGCTAAAATCGCCCTTGTGCACAACATCAAAATCGTTTTGATATAAAAATTTAGTACGGTACATGGGCATAACCAATTTTGCAATATGGCCGATTTTGTTCTGGTATTTTGGTAACGCACCAGCTACATCGCCCAACCCGCCTGCTTTTGCCACGGGGTAGCACTCAGCAGTAACATGTAAAATTTCCATTTAGAAAGCAATTATTTTATAAAAAATGAATGTAGTAAATATTTATTTGATTGATAACATTTTCAAAAAAGAATTTAAGACTTTTTACTTAAATACTAAAGTGCCGATTTTTTATTTTTAGTAATGTAATTGAATGCATATAATTGATTGAATGAAAAAATCAATATTTTTATGATTGCGCATTTTACTTTACTTTCAGCCTTCTTAAAACATTAAACAATTTGCTGTATGAACAAATCAACTCAAGCTCCTATTAAAACCCAATGGTCTCAATTTGGAACGCTTATTACCGTGTTTTTCTTTTGGGGCTTTGTGGCTGCAAGTAATGGGATTTTGATCCCGCTATTTAAAGACAAATTAAGTTTATCTCAGACCCAGGCCCAGCTAATCGACTTTGCTTTTTATGTAGCCTACTTTATTGGTTCTCTTATTTATTTTGCTGTCGGCAAAGCAATTGGTCAGGATCCTTTAAATAAAATTGGCTACAAAAGTGGAATTGTTTACGGGCTAATAATCTCAGCAATAGGAACGTTACTTTTTTATCCAGCGGCACAATTCCATTCATACCCTTTATTGCTTTCGGGTTTATTTATTGTAGGTCTTGGATTTTCTCTGCAACAAACATCTGCTCAACCTTTTGCCATTGCCCTGGGTGACCCAGCTACGGGATCGCAAAGATTAAACTTAGGAGGTGGGATAAATAATTTAGGAACCACCATCGGCCCTGTGATTATAAGTTTTGCAATTTTTGGTGCATTATCTGAAGATGCTGCAAAAAATGCAACCATTGATTCGGTGAAAGTCCCATACCTGATACTTGGAGCAGTCTTTCTATTGTTTGCGCTCATATTTAAAATGGCAAACATGCCTAATGTTAGCAACGAGGAAAAAATGGAAAAAGGATTTGCTGCTTTGAAATACCCTCAGTTAGTATTAGGAATGGTTGCAATTTTTGTTTACGTGGGAGTAGAAGTAAGTATAGGTAGCAACCTTGGAGAACTTCTCAAGGTTAAATTTGGAATGGACGCATCCAATAACTCTCATTTTATTTCTTTGTTTTGGGCAAGTATGATGATAGGCAGATGGGCGGGAGCTGTTGCAGCTTTCGATCCTCCCAAAAATTTAAAGACATTGCTTACTATCATAATGCCTTATGTAGCATTTGGCATTTATATTCTTGTAAATATCTTAAGGGGAAGCGACGTATCTGATTTATATGTTTATGGAATTTGTATCGCAATCATGATTGCAGCTTATTTTTTAAGTCAGGATAAACCTGTAAAAATGCTAATCATATATGCTAGTTTGGGTTGTGCGGCAATGCTTATCGGATTATTTACTTCAGGATTTGTTTCTTTGTTTGCTTTCATAAGTGGAGGATTGTTTTGTAGTGTAATGTGGCCCTGTATCTTTTCATTGGCTGTAGCAGGATTAGGAAAACATACCTCACAAGGATCTGCGTTTTTAATTATGATGATACTGGGAGGAGCTATAATACCTTTAATCCAAGGTAAAGTAGCAGATATTATTGGTATTAAAGAATCCTATTGGATAGCATTTATTTGCTTTGTTTACATTGGTTGGTTTGCATTTAAAGTAAAAGCTGTTCTGCAAAAACAGGGTATTGATTTTGACTCCCAGGTAAGTGGTGGCGGTCACTAACAGTTGCAGAAGTCCAGGTTCATGAAATTTCTACAATATTAAATCGAATTTTAAATGAGTACATATTCTTTAGGTATTGATATAGGCGGCACTACAACCAAATTTGGTATTGTTAATTCCAAAGGCGAAATTATTGCACAGGACAGAATTCCAACGAACGAACACGAAGTAGTGGAAGATTTTATCGAGGACCTGTACGTTAAGCTGATGCCAATGATAGATAAAGTTGGAGGTACTAAAAACTTTATTGGAATAGGTGTTGGGGCACCCAACGGTAATATATATAGTGGCACAATTGAGTATGCGCCAAACTTAAAATGGAAGGGCATTATACCAATCGCAGATTTAATGGAAAAAAAGTTTGGGTTGCCTACCAAACTTACCAATGATGCCAATGCTGCCGCAGTTGGTGAAATGATGTATGGTTGCACCAAAAACATGAAACATTTTATTACCATTACTTTAGGTACTGGCGTAGGTAGCGGAATAGTAATAGACGGTAAAATTGTGGTTGGTCATGATGGGTTTGCAGGTGAATTGGGGCATACAATTATACGACCCGGAGGAAGGGCGCACAAAAGTACAGGCATGCTTGGCAGTTTAGAGGCATATGCTTCAGCCACAGGCGTAAGAGAAACGGCTATTGAGTTATTAACACAACATCCCGAGCAGGAAAGCTTATTGAGAAATTATACAATTAATGAACTAACCAGTGAAGCTGTATTTGATTGTGCCATGCAGGGAGATACTATCGCCAATCATATTTTTGAGTTTACAGGTCAGATATTAGGGGAATCCCTGGCTAATTTTGTGATGTTTTCTTCTCCTGAGGCAATTGTGCTTTTTGGTGGATTAACAAAGGCCGGTGCATTATTACTTAATCCCACACGCAGGCATATGGAAGCAAACCTGCTTCCTATATTTCAAAATAAAGTTAAATTATTATTTAGTGAACTTAAAGAAGCAGATGCTGCTATATTAGGTGCCAGTGCTTTAATTTGGTAGTATCATCTATTGCCCCCAACCCGTTATTGGTCGTTTTATTTACAGTAGCATTAATTATTAAAGCCATTTTTTAAATACCATTAGTACATTGTCTGTAAAAGAATGCATGTTGTGTTTTTTAATCCAAGTTATTTCTACTATAACCAACAAAAATTTGGGTTGCAAGAAAGTGTTATTAAAAAACTAGTCTTGGTATTTGAATATGAAAATCAATACCTTTTTTTAGCTAAGATTTTTAAAGTATTCAATTATGAGATACAAAGTTGGATTAACTCTCTTTATAACAATTAGTCTCTCTACGGTATTTTCACAGACCACTAAAAAAGTTGGAACTATTGGTAAATACAAATTCATCCAATACACCGATAATATTATAAAAATTATTTACCAGCCAGCAAATTACAAAACGAATGAATGTGTGAGTAATGCCGTGTTAATAAAGCCTTCAGCAAAAAAATCCAATCAAACGTTAAACGAATTCTCACAAAATAGCCAAGTAACCATTTCATTTAAAAACCATACTATTAAACTGGATAACGGTACCATTTCAATTGATAAAAACGAGGTATTTAAATTAGACAGCATATTTAATAGAAATGGTTTTCGAGGATTTAGTTTCAAACTATCCGCAGATGAAAAAATATTTGGCGGCGGAGAAAGAGCTTTGCCACTAAACAGAAGAGGCTATAAATTTGATTTATACAATAACCCCTGGTATGGTTACAGCGAGGGGGCGGATAATTTAAATTTTTCTATCCCATTTTTTACTTCATCCAAAGGTTATGCTTTATTTTTCGATAACGTTTCTAAAGGTTATGCAGATATAGGCAAAACGAACAGCGATGTTTTTGATGTGGGGTTTGTTAGTGGAGAGCTGAATGTGTATTTAATTATCGGTAACAATTACAAAGAATTACTATCCTCTTATTTTGAGTTAACGGGGACACAGCCTTTACCTCCTCGTTGGGCAATGGGCAATTTTATGAGTCGTTTTGGATACAGCAGTGAAGCTCACATGAAGGGCATACTATCTGCAATGCAAACCGAAAACATCCCTGTCGATGCTGTTATTTTTGATTTATTTTGGTTTGGTGACAGTATTAAAAATACTTTGGGCAACTTGCAATGGATGAATAAATCAAAATGGCCAGCTCCAAAAAAAATGATTACAGATCTTATTAAACAACATATTAACAGCATATTAATTACGGAACCTTTTATTTTAAAAGGAACAAGAACTTACAATGACGCCGCCCGGTATTTAGCAACAGACAGTTTGGGAAACCCTTTTTCATTAACCAATTTTTACTTTGGCGAAGGTGGAGTGCTGGATATTTTTAGAAAAGATGCAGGCAATTGGATATGGAATAATCATTATAAACGACAAATTGCAAATGGGGTTACAGGCTGGTGGACAGATTTAGGCGAACCAGAAAAACATCCTTTTCAAATGATGCATAATCTTGCTGACATTGGATATAAACGAAAATTTGGCGCCGATGAAGTACACAATGCATATGGGCATTACTGGAACCAGTTTTTGTTTAACCATTATCTTAAGGATTATCCGGAAACCCGGCTTTTTCATCTCAATAGATCTGGCTTCGCTGGCAGTCAGCGCTACAGTATTTTTCCATGGAGCGGTGATGTAAGCAGAAGTTGGAGCGGCTTAAAAGCACAAATACCTTTAATGCTCGGCATGAGCATGAGTGGTATTCCATACATACATGCAGATGCTGGCGGCTTTGCAGGCGGCGAAGGTGACAATGAGCTCTATGTACGTTGGTTGCAGTTTGCCTCGTTCACGCCTATTTTCAGGCCGCATGGTACAGCATTGGGAGATATTGATAAAAATGCATTTAGCTTCCCAAGCGAACCAGCTTTAATTGAACAACCATTTAGAGACTATGCAAAAGAGGTGGTAAAAAGAAGGTATGCAATGTTGCCCTATAATTATACATTGGCTTACAGGCAAGCTGCAAAAGGACAACCCCTTGTTGCTCCATTGTATTATTATTATCCAAAAGACTCAACTACTACTAACATCCAGAATGAGTTTATGTGGGGAGAAAATATATTGGTAGCCCCTATTCTGGAAAAGGGCATCCGCAAAAGAAGTGTTTACCTGCCAGCAGGTAAATGGTATTCTTTTAATGAGGATAAACTAATTGAAGGAGGGATGGTAACCACTGCTGCTGCAGACATCAACCAAATTCCTTTTTATATTAAGGAAGGCAGCTTTATTATAACAAACAGCAATGCTACATTAACAAATACTGCTGGCATTACCAATGATGAATTATTGGTTGACTACTATTACAGCAAACTGCCATCAAACTATGATTTATATGAAGACGACGGCATCAGTAAAAATGCCATTAAAAACAACCAGTTCCAGCTAATTAGTTTTAAAGCGCTCAATGCAGATAAAAAAATATCTTACAGTATCAATACCAACGGCTGCAATTTTAAAGGTAAATTATCTAGTCGGAAATTGAAATTCACATTGCATGGTTTACCACTTAGCAAAGCTGATCTATACATCAATGGTAAATATATCGAGCACTTAATTCAACAGGATATACAAGGTGGATTATATAGATTCACGGTAAACTTTAATAACAAACTATTGACAATAGAAATAAAATAATGAACTATTTACAATTTGACTTTGAAGTTGCGCCGGGAGAAAAAACCGAAGCACTCATTGCTGTTTTGGACAATTTTAATTTTGAAGGGTTTGAAGAAACGGACTTTTGCTTAAAAGCATTTATCGCAGAAGATAAACTAGACGATGAAAGCATTGCCACTATAACACAACTATTTCCCGACATCTTGTTCAAAAAATCTTCCATTGAGAACATAAACTGGAACCAGCAATGGGAAGAAAATTTTCATCCCGTAATTGTTGGAGAATTTGTAGCAATCCGTGCACACTTTCATCTACCCATAACCGATGTTCAGCACGAAATTATCATCACACCAAAAATGAGTTTTGGTACCGGGCATCATGCAACTACCCACATGATGATTGAATTGATGCAAGCAATTAATTTTGAAGACAAGAAAATAGTTGACTTCGGCACAGGCACAGGTGTGTTGGCTATTTTAGCAGAGAAAATGGGTGCGGCCGAGGTATTAGCCATCGATAATGATGAATGGAGCATAGAAAATTCTAAAGAGAATTTTGTACAAAACAATTGTGTGGCAATTAAAATTGTACTCGATGATTCAATTAAAACACCTGATATATTTGATGTTATACTGGCTAATATCAACCTGAATATTATCCTAAGCAACTTTAATACAATTGCAAGAACCGCCAATGACGATGCTATTATTTTGCTAAGCGGTTTTTTAAAACAAGATGAAGAAGCTATCAAAAACGCTTTAATTGCAAACAATTTAGGATATAAAAACACGTTACAAAGAGGCGAATGGATAGCAATTACAGCGGAAAATAAAAGATAATTCGCTATTGTTTATATTAATAAATCGTTAATCAAGGTTAAAATTTCAATACATTTGCTTCAAACTCAGCATTAAACTATGAAGGAATTACTTCTTATAATAATTGCTTATTTAATAGGTTCAATACCTACTGCATTAATCATCAGCACAAAGTTTTTTGGGGTTGATATTCGTGATTATGGTAGCGGCAATATGGGTGCAACAAATACTTTCAGGGTTTTGGGTTCCAAGTTTGGAACAGTTGTAATGATATTTGATATTTTGAAGGGAATGCTTGCTGTTGGTTTGTTTTATTTTCTCCCTTTTTATATTCACAATGAATGGGACCGTACCAATCTGATGGTGGGTCTTGGGCTCGCAGCGGTGATGGGGCACATTTTCCCCATTTTTGCCCAGTACAAAGGCGGGAAAGGTGTAGCGACGCTTTTTGGGATGATATTGGCAGTACAACCCGTGATAGCACTAAGTTGTGTGGGGGTATTTCTTTTAGTGCTTTTTTTAACAAGGTATGTATCGTTGAGCTCTATTATTGCAGGCATCGCATTGCCTGTTTGTGTATTATGGATTTGGAATGATGACGTAGTTGTGTACAGAATTTTTGCTGTGTTAGTTGCCTGTTTAATAATTCTTACCCATCAAAAAAATATCATAAAAATCTTAAGGGGTAATGAAAGCCGCATCCCTATTTTGAAATACAGGGATAGAAAAAAAGCCGCAAATTCAAAATAAAAATCTCCTTTTTAATATCAATTTAACTACTCCCCTTCTTGTTTCGTTGATCGTTATTTCAATCTTGGTACATCAATTGTTTATGTACAATAGATTAGTTTATAGTGAAATCTTTAAAATTCAAAAAAACCAAATGAAAAAGATAACAATCCTAAGTCTTGTACTTTCCCTTTGCTGGATAGCTTGTTCAAGAAATGCTGTTACAGGCCGTAATCAATTGAGTTTAATACCTGAAGCTCAACTACAACAAATGGCTGTAGGTGAATACCAGTCTTTTTTATCAACCAATAAAGTAGTTTCTAGCAGTAACAATAAAGATGCTGAAATGGTAAAAAGAGTTGGTTCAAGAATCGCTTCAGCAATTACATCTTACTACACAAAAAAGGGTAATGCCGAATTAATGAATGGTTATAGATGGGAGTTCAATTTAGTTGATAACAAGGAGGTAAATGCGTGGTGCATGCCCGGAGGTAAAGTGGTGGTTTATACTGGATTATTACCAATTGCCCAAAATGAAGCGGCGCTTGCAATAGTATTAGGACATGAAATAACCCATGCGGTAGCCGGTCATGGAAATGAACGTATGAGTCAGGGGATGGTTGCCCAGGGCTTGGGTGCAGTTGGCGATATGCTCACAAGTAACAATCCAAAGGTAAACAGTATATTTAATAATACATTTGGATTGGGTGCACAGGTTGGAGTTTTGCTCCCAAATTCACGCAAACAGGAATACGAAGCAGATCGGTTTGGATTAATATTTGCAGCTATGGCTGGTTACAATCCAAGAGAAGCGATACCATTTTGGACACGAATGTCTCAGGGCGGTGGACAAAAGCCTCCTGAGTTTTTAGCTACCCATCCATCGGATGAAAACCGGATTGCCAGATTGCAAGGGTATATGAATGAAGCACTTAAATACTATCAGCCGGTAAAAAGATAATACGTAAGCTTGCTGGTAATGAGGTAGAAACATCAATTATCATTTTTTTCGGGACTTCTGATAATTTAATTTACCTTTGCAGTCCAGAAAATACAAATTATGGAAGTACTAGCGCCGTCATTAAGTGTATTCGAAAAAATTAATTTGCAAGATGAAAAAAACCTATTAATACAGGGTTTGCCTTCTACTATAGAAAAGCAATTTGCAAAGTTGTCATTTTCAAAAAATGTAACTCCACTCTTAAAAATTCGGAAAATAGATTTTGCCCTGATTTTCGCCATCACCCATAGTCAGTTAAATAATATTCTTAAAGATGTAGCACCTGCATTGCAGGATGATGCTAAGCTTTGGGTTGCATACCCGAAGGTATCTTCTAAAATTGTAAGTGACCTCGCCAGAGATTGCAACTGGAAATGTATTAAAGATTTAAATCTTGAGTGTGTAAGATCAATTGCACTGGATAATGTGTGGTGCGCTATGCGATTTAAAAAGGGAGATAAAATTGCTCCTGCAATTACTACAACAGGCATTAGTGTAAAGGGAATTGATCTCGAAAAAAGAACAATAGAATTACCGGCTGAATTGGTGGAACTATTCAGTAAGAATAAAAAAGCCAAAGCTTTCTTTCAAACGCTTTCATTAACCAACAGAAAAGAATATATTCTTTGGATAAATGGCGCTAAAAAAGAAGAGACCAAACAAGCCAGATTAGAATCTACAATAGAAAAATTATCAATAGGAAAAAGAAATCCAGCTGATAAGTAATAGTTTTAACTCACCAAAGAAGGAAAATTTAGCCTGCCAGATAACCAACTGGCTCTAACCACTTGTCTCCATTGACTAATTAACTCACGCTTGGTTGTAATTGTATTATTAAAATACAACGTTTCTGCATTAAGCGAGCCTTCGTGAACTGCTGATTTTAATTGAGATATGTGCAATAATTTAATTTCTTTATTTATTTCAAACGCTAGCAGCTGTCGGTCAAACATGCTGACACCGTGTTTACTTTCTATCATCTTTATTACATGTACAGAACTGTCTGTGCTGCACCCCCCAACTGATGTAGCGGACTCATCTGCAATAATTACGATAAACTGATTATAAAACAAACCAGCAAACCCTTTAACTGGGGTTCCATGACTTTTCCATACTGAAATAAACTGGTTTAAAAAAGACATTACCTCTGTTGACTCTTCGCTATTAAAGCTACGGTTGCTTTGATAAATCCAAACCCTTGAATTATCAGAAAAATCTGCAGGAATCAGTTCTATGTGTTGTTGTAAATTCATTATTTATTTTTTTAAGACTGGATAATTATAAAATAAAGCAGGCATTAGCTCATTGAAGCAGCTATTAGCTCTGCAATATCCAGTACAGCTACCTCATCTTCTCTATTACTGTTTTTTACTCCATCTGTTAACATGGTATTGCAAAAGGGGCAGGCAGCTGCAATTACAGTTGCTCCGGTTTCTAAAGCTTCATTGGTTCTTTCTAAATTAATTCTTGAAGTTCCGTTTTCTTCTTCCTTAAACATCTGTGCACCACCGGCGCCACAACACAATCCGTTAGATTTGCATCGCTTCATTTCAACTAATTCCACATCTAATGCTTCTAAAACTTTTCTAGGTGCTTCATAAATATTATTAGACCTTCCCAGGTAACAACTGTCATGATAAGTAATTTTTTTACCCTTGAATATGCCTCCCCCACTCATAGTAATTTTCCCTTCATCAATTAATTGCTGCAAAAAAGTAGCATGATGGATGACTTCATAATTCCCGCCTAATTCCGGGTATTCATTTTTTAGGGTATTGAAGCAATGCGGACAGGCTGTAACAATTTTTTTAATGCCATATCCGTTAAGAATAGTGATGTTCTGGTAAGCCATCATTTGGAACATAAACTCATTTCCTGCCCTGCGTGCTGGGTCGCCGGTGCACATTTCTTCTTTACCAAGAATGGCATATTTCACTTGTACTTTATCTAAAATTGTTACAAAGGCTTTGGTTATTTTTTGCGCACGCTGGTCGTAACTTCCTGCACATCCTACCCAAAAAAGAACTTCCGGCGACTGGCCGCTGGCCGCTAATTCGGCCATTACTGGTACATGCATAACGTTGGTTTAGAATACAACAAAAGTAGATAATTGTAAGTTCATTTCACTTATAACCACTTAAAACAATTGCTCGTTAAAAAGTCTCTCCATGGGTTTGCTTAATTAATTGATTTGTTAGCCAGGGGAAACGCTTCATTGTGCCGATGAATATATTTGTAGCCCAAACTTTTCCAAACAGGCTTTGTATTAGCCTCCCATACTTAAGTCGTTTACGAAACGTTTTATTCCAGTGAGCAGAGTAGTTTTCCTCCAGCGTTTGTCGTAAAATATTGTTGTTTAAATACTCGGTAATATAGCCGCAGGCTATTTTGCTACTGTGTAATGCCATACTCATTCCGTTGCCACAAAGCGGGGTAATTAATCCTGCAGCATCCCCCAATAGCAACACGTGATTATCTATTTGTGTTTTTCTATTAAATGAAATTTGCGAAATTGTAACAGGTGACTGGTACAAAAACTCACTATTTTCGAAGATACTTTTAAGATGTTTATTTTGATGCAATACCTTTTTTTCCATAGCAGCAATACTGTTATTGTTGGCCTTTAAGTTTGCGGCATTGGTTAAATAACAAAGGCAAAACTTACCGTCTTCAATGGCAGAGATACCACAGTAACCATCCTTAAAATTATGCAGCGCAATCAGGTTGGTGGCAAAGTCAGTTTTAATGTGATATTTTACACCAATATAGTTATTGAGTTTATTGTTTTTTTTACTGATAAACTTTCTCCGCCATTTTACATCAAGATTACTGCGCTTGCCAAAACTACCACAGCACACTTTACAATAAAACTGTGAGGAGCCCGCAGTAATGGTGAATTGATCATTTGAAAAAACGACATCATCTACCCTGCAATTTTCCAGCACTTTAACCCCTTTTTGCTCTGCGATATTTTTTAATTGATGGTCGAGTGTATATCTGCTTATTCCAAAACCGCCCAACGGCAAAGACTGTTTCAGGGAATTACCGCCGGGAGCTGTTACCAACAAATTTTTAATAATTGGCAAATGCATTTGAGTTAATTTAACCCCAAGTGATTCAATAAAATTCCAACTCTCCATACTTATGTACTCACCACAAACTTTGTGAAATGGATATTGCTCCTTTTCAAATAGCGCAACCGAAAACTCCGCCTTGGCAAGTTGAATGCTAAGGGACAGACCAGCAAGCCCACCACCAATAATTATGGCATCAAAGTAAGTTGGTTCATTCATGACTGTAAATTACCAGGAACCGGAAAGCCCATTTCCATTGTATCGAATAGTTTTTTATGGCAGTTATATCAAACAACGTTTGCCAGTCATTTCTCGTAAAACTCCTTGCTACGGAAAGTGGGGCATCATTTTTTACAAGATACGAGGATGAAAATAGTTTGGTAATCCATCCGATGGAATAGTAAGCCAGCGGATGTCTTTGTAGATCATTAATAAAAAAACCCTTACTGCAATTAAGTTTCATCCAACGGAGCATATTTACAAGATCGTTATTACTAAAGTGATGGCAAAACAAGGAAGAAAAAATAATATCCGGTTTGGTAGTCCCAAACGAAGCGGCTGCATAATCATTTTGTATCCATACTGCATCTAGATAAGCACATTGCGATTTAGCAAAGTCTATGCATTCTTTCTTAATATCGATTCCTATAAATTGTACAGGTATTTTATTTTTATTACACCAGGTATTAATTGCTCTTAAATTATCTCCACCACCGCATCCAATTTCACAAATGGTTACCACTTTATTTGCAGGTAATCGTTTTAGTATTGCTTTAACTCCAGCCAGGGTGATAGCATGCCCACCGAGGAATGTGTTGATGGTATTAAGCTCTTTCATATTTTGCTTTACATCATCGAATGGAATATCATCTCTGTCCAGTAACTCCTTTGCAGGCGATCTTTCTTTTAAATTAACCATAAGTAACTATAAATGTTTCCATGGTAAGTCCTGGACCAAATGCAGCACCAAAAACAATTTGCTTTCTGTCGGTTTCTGATTGTTGCAATTCATCTAAAATCCTTTTTAGCACAAAGAGTATTGTAGGAGAACTCATGTTGCCAAATTCGTTCAATATGTCGTATGAATTTTGTAGCGTTTCTTTTTCCAGGCCCACACTTGATTGGATGGCCTCCATTATTTTTTTTCCACCGGGATGAATACACCAATGGCTAATTTCATCTTTTAATATTCCTGCATTGTCTAAAGCTTTTGTTACAAGATTATTAAAATCTTCCTTTACTAAATCCGGTACATAGCCCGAAAGTGTCATTAAAAAGCCTTTTGACGAAAGTTGCCAGCTCATATCTTTTTTCCCCTTAAATGAAATATCCGAAAAGAAACTTTTGATGGTGAGTCCATCCAAAATACTTGACTCATGCTGCACCAACATAGCAGCGCAGCCATCTGCAAACAGTAAAGTTGAAGTGATATTGTCAATAGAGCTTTCCTTTTGAAAATGTAGTGTGCAGAATTCCGTGCAAACCACTATTACATTTGCAAGGTTATCCGTTTTACAAATTGCGTCCGCAATTTTTAATCCGTGAATGGCGGCATAGCACCCCATAAAATTGATAGAAGTTCTGAAAATGTTAGGAGATAGTTCCATCAACTCAATTATTTCCAGATCAAGGCCCGGGGCACTCATGCCTGTACAACTTACAGTTATAAGATGGGTAATTTCATTTTTATTTATTTTTCCGTTGATACATTTTTCTATTGTTTCAACAGAAATTGTCGCTGCAGTGTCTGCATACCATTGCATTCTTTTTTCAAGATCGGGGAAAGGATCGAGGTTTTTAGTGGGAGCATAAAACTGCCGATCTTCCATTGCTAAACTATAATCTGGGATCACACTATATCTGCTGCTAATACCACTGTGCTTGTACAAAAATTTCAGCTTTCGGCTGTCTGATGCATCGTTACTGTAAATGGTGTCTGCAAACTCCAATATTTCATCTTGTCGGTGTTTATAAGGAGGAACGCCAGTTGCTATCGAAACTATTTTACTCAAAGTTTTTCAATTAAAAATAAAGTGATGAATGCGGCATTACTACAAATGGATGCAATTAAATTCATGCGCATTGTATTTACAAAATTGGCTGCATTATGTTTAAATAATACCTCCCTGAACCACCAGAAAAAATATACGAGAACAGGTATAAAAAAGATTTGAATGATAAAAAAGGGTTTTTGCTGATTGGAGGATATTAGCTGATAGCCCAACGTAATAACTGCTACAGCATAAATCAGCGCTGTAAAGATAAATGTTCCTTTGTAGCCTAACATCATACTCAGCGTAGTAACCCCATCTTTTTTATCTTGCTGATGTTGATATATTTGAGTTAGCGGATAAAACCCTCCGATTAATAATGATGCAGCCAACATACCTGGCCAGGGAACTTTCAGCATTTTTTCCAAACTACAACCATGCATCACCAAAAAGAACGTAACAGCACCTTGAAAAAAAACTACTGTAAAGTAACCTAAGACAGGAAACTTTTTTAGTCTAATACCCCGATAACTATATGCCCTTGAAAAAATTATGTAAAGAATAATCCCAGTTGCAAAATAAACACTTATCCTAAAACTCAACATAATTGCCAACAAATCGAGTGCCAATGATACGTTGAATAATTGTCGTGTAGGTTCCATTGGATTTTTTATTCCACCTACACTTTCAGTGTCTCGGTCCATATAACTATTGTAACCGTTACTGGCAGGATAAACCAGTAAATGCAAAATAAAGAACACCAGTATTGCATCTAAAATATTGATTCGATTGGTCTGGCTTAAAGCATACCAATAAACAGGCATCAAAAAAAAAGAGAAATGAATCCTTAATAATTGTATGGTAGATGAACGTAGCAAAAAATAAAATCTGTATGTAATTTAAGATACTTATGTGAAGTATGAGGATTATTGTAAAATGTAGCAGCAAAATGGATAGGATGTACCTCCTTTATTCTGTTCTGCTTTGTTTATAGAAATTTTTTCTGTATGCAGAATTCCTTAACGGTGGTTAAATAGATAGAGATAAGATAAGATAAAAAGAAAGGGGCATTAAAATTTTTAAAGTGGTTTTTTCTTGCCCAATACTTCCACTTTTACCCTTGTTAACCCAGATGATACGAACCCCATTTTTTTGGCTGCTGCACTTGTAAGATCAACAATTCTTTTCATGGAAGGGTGAAGACGATCGTTAACTTTTACGATCGCAAACCGATCGTTCCGCAGATTGGTAACTTTAACCCAAGTGCCTATTGCCAATACATTGCAAGCACAAGTCATTTTTTTTTGCGAAAATATTTCGCCGCTTGCCGTTCTACGCCCATTAAATTTGTTTGAGTAAAAACTCGCCTGCCCATAGAATGTCTTTTTTACGTTGCTCCTGGTTGAATTAGCTGTTTTCTTTACTTCTTTCTGTGCTGACATTGGTATAGTAACCAGAAAGAAAAAGATTAAAAACGTAATAAAAGACTTAAAAAAAATACGAGGTATGTAAATTATTTTCATGCGGAAGCTATTACCAGGTTATTTATCATTAAAATATTTTTCCCTCAATTCTTTGTCGTCTCCATAAATATCTTCATAAAATTTGATTTTCCCATCTTTTGCCTCACAACTGTAATAAGTGATGAATATCCGCAGTTTATTTTTTACGTTAATACGCTGATGTTTTTTAGTAGAAATCCAGCTAAATATTGAATCTGTGTTGTACAGCAGTTGATCACCTGGCTTAAGATTAGCACTATCATTTTCCGCAATGAAAGCAGCTAGTTTCTGCCATTCTTGAACCCTAACACAACCGTGGCTGAAGGCTCGTTTTGAGTTTTTGAAAAGATAGCGTTGATTTGTGTCGTGGAGATATACTGCAAACGGATTATTGAAGTTAAATTTAATTACGCCCAATGCATTGTCATCACCGCTGTTCTGCATTACTTTAAACGGAATCCCCTTAGTGTATTTACTCCACTTAATTTTTATAGGATCAACATCCACACCATTTATTGTCACTAGCTTTAAACCAATTTTTGCAAGATAGTTGGGGTTCGTTTTAAGTTTGGGTAAATATTGTTTAGCAATAATGCTAGTAGGTACGGTCCAGGTAGGATAAGTTACCATATCAGAGATTGAGCTGGTTAGTAAAGGCGTACGTGTTTCTGGTTTACCGCAAATAATTTTGGAAGAAAAAGCAATTGTATCATGATCCCAAACCTGCAGATAATATCCCGGAAGGTTAACCCATACAAATTTTTCAGGCATACTGTCGGGTAATAATTTATAACGGTCTAATGTAATTGCAATCCGTTTATATTTTTCAACATCTGTGTTATTTAGTTGCCTAATAAGGGTAGAAGATATATTTCCATCCTGTTTAACTGCCTTTAATTTTTGAAATTTTCTAACGGCAGCTGATAGCTGCAGTGAATCAGGTAAACTAGTTGTATCACTTATGCACTTACTTTCAACCAATCTTTTTTGTATTTTTTTTATAAAAAATAAGGAGTCTTTTGAATTATTCTTTTTAAAAGGATACGGTACATAAGTGTAGATGCGGTTATCCATACTATCCAAAAATATTTTTATACCTGCTTTTAGCTGCTGGTAGCCTTTATGTGATGGCTCTATTGTGTTTAAGTAATTAGATAATGAGGATTGTTTCATCAATAATTGAAAGTTATTAACAAGCCACTTACCTTTTAAACTACTGTCGCTTAGTTCAGGCGAACTATCTTTCATCAGTCGTCCGTATTTTAAGTCTTTTAGCACACCAACGCAGCAGTCAGTAAAAGCAATATCGGCCTCAGACCACCGAATGGCATTCATTCTTTGTACTGAATCCGTGTTCAGCACCTTTTTAATATCTTCTAATTTCTTTAAGTTATAATCAGCTGGAAAAAGTCCGTATAATTTTACCTGTGTTAAAAACAACAACAAGGAATCTACCATCGGTACCAGTTTTTCCTTTTTACTCCAGGTATTGTTGTAATTATTTTGCAAGTAAAAACTATTGGTAATTGATGCAAATTTTAAATGGGTACTGTCGTTTATTTTACCGTGGTTAAGCAAAGCATAATCCAAAATTTCATGTATATTTTCCCCTATTTGTTCATCCATTTTTTCAGGATTTGTAACAAAATTTTCCTTACGAGGGCCCGAGTTGTTATGGCATGAAAAAATAAGGAAGCATAAAATTATTAATCCAATATTGCCAGGATAATTGTGATCTTTCATATTACGGTAGAAATATTGGTAACTTTCAAAAACGAATTCTTGGAATTATTCCAAACTTAAAAAGTTACGTATTCAATATGTTCAAGTTAATCATTAGTTACTACAACAAAGGAGTTTGTACTGGAATTTTTTTATTATTGACGCTGTTAACAGCCGGGCAATATGGCAAAAAGCCAAACCAATATGGGTTATATTTAATCACACAAAAGAACGATTACATAGCTTCTGCAAGCAAACATGGATACGCAATGGTTGATATAAAAAAAATCAATAAAACTATCGTAACTGATTTAAGATATGCAGGTACAAATAATTTTATGCATACAAAACTTTATTCTTCGGTACGTACGACATACATGCGTGAAAAAGCGGCCCGACAATTAGATTCAGTACAGCAGGAATTAAATAAGAAAAGGCTTGGCATAAAGATATTTGATGCATACAGGCCTTATTCTGTAACAGAAAAAATGTGGCTAATTGTGCAGGATGATCGATATGCAGCAAACCCTAAAAAAGGCAGTGGCCACAACCGGGGTGCGGCCGTTGATGTTACGCTGGTAGATTTAAAATCAAAAAAAGAACTAGATATGGGAACCGGATTCGACAATTTCAGCGACACAGCCCATCATGATTTTAAACAATTGCCAGCGTCTGTTTTACAAAACAGGCTAATGTTAAAATCATTAATGGAGCAATTTGGTTTTAAAGCGCTGGATACTGAATGGTGGCATTATTCGCTAACCAACGCTAGTGAATATGAATTGCTGGATATTCCTTTTAAAGATTTGAAGTGATAAGCTTTGTTGTGGCAATTCATCAATTTGCTTGCTTCACCTGCAATTCCTCCCAAGGCGTTGTTCCATCTTTCTCCCTGGTAAATTGAAATCCATTGCTGGTTAAAATGACTATTTCGGCGGTAGTATAAATAATGTTGCTGTCTACCAAATGTCCCCCAATTGTTTTGCCGGTAGAGTCGCTTATTGCAAGGTGCAGGTGCGATCCATTTACAGAAACAGTTCCGGTAAGGCTAACAATTTCAAAATAACCAGTGCCTTTTTCATTTGCCTGCTGGTTTGCAAACCGCAAATTGTATTGTGTAAGACTACCTACACAAGTACTCATCCAGCCTGCCTGTATTTTATTAGCAACAACATATTTTTGAATTTCTTCTTTTAAAAACTGTCCGGGTTTTAGCCTGAAAGCATGTGTTGTTAATGATTGCATTTTCGTTGCCTGATTACATGAGCTGAATAATATAAATGTGATTACTATGGATTTTATTATTAAACTTCTATAAAAATAACAAAGACTGAATTTTAATTTGTTAAACATTTGTTGCATAAAATTGTTTCTCGTACTAAGCCAGCCAATTTTGCGTACCTATATAAAAAAATAGAAATGAAAATAATTTTGTTATCACTTACAACTCTTTTTAGTCTGTTTTCATGCGCTGAAAAAAAAGCGACATTAAACATAAATAACAGCACTGACGACCTAAGTAGCTATACAGGAAAAAAAGATACTGCAACCTTTGGCACCGGTTGTTTTTGGTGTACAGAAGCCATTTTTCAACAACTAAACGGCGTATTAAAAGTTACCAGTGGTTATAGCGGTGGACATGCAATAAATCCTACTTATAAGGAGGTCTGCAACGGCACTACGGGTCATGCTGAATGTTTAAATATTATTTATGATCCAACCGTTATTACATTTGATGAGTCGCTGGAAGCGTTTTGGCAAGCCCATGACCCAACTACTCTTAACAGGCAGGGCAACGATGTAGGAACACAATATCGCAGCGTGGTATTTTATCACAATGAGGAGCAAAAAACCAAGACAGAAAAGTATAAAATTGAATTGACTAAAAGCGGTGCATGGAGTAACCCGGTTGTTACCACGTTAGAGCCGTTTGTAAAATTTTATCCGGCAGAGGATTACCATCAAAACTATTATAACAATAATAAAGGTGAAGGCTATTGCCAGTTTGTGATAGCGCCAAAACTGGAAAAATTTGAAAAGGTTTTCAAAAACAAGCTTAAGAAACAGGCTCATTAAAATCGGGCATCAAATGAAAAATCCTCAACATCTGCCAGTTTAATTTTTTTAAATTGGTTATGTTGAGGATTTATCAAATAATTAAATTCCTCATCAATAATTACTGACGGTACTTTTAGTACAGCAGTAATTCCTTCTTTTAGCCATTGGTTTCCCATTTGCTGGCAATAAGAATAATTGGTAAGACTTTTCCAGTCTTTATGCAGGCTGGCTTTTTTTATTTCCTGTATATTTAAGTTGGCAGGTATCTCAATCAACATAACTTTATAAACCCTGCCGCTCATTTCTCCACTTCTGTGAACGACGTTCTCCAAACAGGCTAAAGCCCTGCTGCCGGCAGTATAAATCATAAAACTTCCCCTGTTATTCCATCTTGCCGAGTTTCCACTGGCCTGTAAGTTTCTGCACCATTTATCTGTGGTAATCCTATATACTATCATGGCTATTATGCAAGATCTCCTCTTTCAATCCTGATTAATTCGTCCATTACAAAATTGATACCTGAAACAGTGGTTATAATATTTCGGGGGATTTTATTTCCTAAGCCAAAGGCTGGTTTATCGAGCCATCGTTTAAAGCTTTCGGTTGTACCAAATACTTCTTCGCCTTTATGAAAAAGTGTTATGGTTTTTATTATGTATTCGCTTTGCAACGGACTAAAGGTTTTCTTTTCCTTTTGATAACGGGTAACTGTTTTATAGGATAAATCTAATAAGCCAGCTGCAAAATCTTTGTCATATTCAGCAACTTTTACCATATCATTAAATGAAGAAGCATACATAACCTGTGGTTCGCTAATAATATTTTGCTGCTCCCCGTCTATATGTGTTTGGTACATTTTATAAACCTTTTTTTGAGTAACCGAATTTGTATTCATGATTATCAATTTCACGTAAGATAGACATTTTTCCACAAATACAGATATTTTGTCTTAATTATTTTCTTGTTCTTCTTAACTCTAATAGGTTCAAACTATTGGGATAAAATCCAGTTACATTTGTTTGCACCAGGTGAATGGCCATATCGTACCAAAGCGGTACTATCGGCGCTTCTAAAATAATTATTTTATCCAACTTCCTATATAGATCATACCGTATCGAATCGTTTATTTCTGTAAGTGCCAGCTCGTATAATTTATCAAAATCAGCATTCGCAAAACGGGTATAATTAGGAGGAGCTGGATTTTTACCGTAAAATACTCCCAGGTAGTTCTCTGCGTCCGGGTAATCTGCAATCCAGCTACCCCTAAAAAACAATGCCTGCGATTTGGCGGTTTGCTCCAGTAATAAACTTTTTTGGATAGTCTCAACCTGTATTTTTATTCCCAACTGGCTTAGTTCGTTAGCGATGTAACTGCCCAAATCTGCATATATCGGAATAGTTAATAGTTTAATGACGGGAAGATTATTTCCACCAGCAAAACCAGCTTCAGCCAATAGCCGTTTTGCTTTTGCAGGATTATAACCATATCCAACAACAATACTATCATTAAAAGAAGGTAAACCCTTGGGAACAAATCCACTCTCGGCTGCTGTGCCGATGGAGTTACGCAAAAACAACATCATCTTTTTTCTGTCAAATCCATAATTTATTGCCTGTCTTATTTTTTGTAACCGAAGTGGAGAGCTTTTTACCAATACACTGTTTGTATCTACCAAAATGCCTAAGTATTCAACATTTAGGTAGGAATGTTTTTGTAGGGTAATTTTACCTTCCCATTGTGTTTTTACCCCCCCGCTTTTGGTAAGTATTTCATCTTTAAAAGAAGCTTCAATGTCGTTGATAAAATCCAGGCGCTTTTGCTGAAACTCCAGAAATTCAGTTGCCTTACTATCAAAAAACGATACTTTAATTCCATCCAGGTAGGGCAATGGTTTACCCTCCGCATCTCGTTCAAAATAATGGTCATTTTTTTTCAGTACCAAAGCATGTCCTTCTTCCCAGGCCATAAATGTAAAAGGCCCGGTGCCAACGGGATGGCGACGAAACTCTGCTCCATATTTTTCAACTGCTTCCTTTGGAACAATGGAACAATACTGCATACTCAAAATACCAATTATGGGCTGAAAAGGATTGAGTAAGGTAAGTCGGAACGTAGAGTCATTAATGGCAACAAAGGGTTGCAATGTATCTACCCGCTTATTAAAAATCCAGGCGCCCGGGCTGGCAGTTGCCTTTTCCATAATTCTTTTAAACGAATAGACTACATCGTCTGCCACCAGCATTCTGCCTTTTCCATTTGCAAATACCGGATCATCCTGAAAAAAAACATCGGTTCGTAAATGAAAGGTAAATATTGTTCTGTTGTTATTCACCTCCCAGCTTTTAGCAAGTGAAGGCCCTAGCTGCATCATTGAATCCACTTCTACCAACGTATTATACAATTGATGCACAGCCCACATAATAGATTGGTTTTTGGCAAATGCCGGATCCAGAGAAGCTATACCCGTTTGTTCATTGTAATGAAATATTTTTTTATCCGGATGTTGATGAGATGTACATCCACAAAAAATTAACAATAAAATGAAAGTAAAGGATACTTTTGCTGACTTCAGGACACAATGATTCTGCATAAATTTATACAATGAAAATAAAAATACAATTATTGCTGATAGCAATCATTTCTTTTCTCAACAGCTTTGCCCAACCGCTGAGCGGTAACAAACCTATTACCCATGCGGATTCGCTCCGTGGCAATTATGGAGCCACAAGAGATTGGTGGAATGTATTGAAATATGATTTACATGTTACCTTTAATCTTAAAGACAGCAGCATCAACGGATATAACGTGCTGCAATTTAAAGTTCTGAAAAAAGGCAACTTAATGCAGATTGATTTACAGCAACCGATGGTCTTGGACAGTATAGTTTATTCTGGTGAATTGGGTAAGCAGATTAAAATTAATTCTGTTAAAAACGATGGCAACGCCTACTTTTTTTCTTTCGGTAATAATACATTACAAAACACCAACTACATAACAATTTTTTACCACGGTAAGCCAACGATAGCCGTTCGTCCACCTTGGGATGGTGGCCTTATCTGGGCAAATGATAAAAACAAAAATCCTTTTGTAAGTGTGGCCTGTCAGGGTTTAGGGGCAAGTGTATGGTATCCTTGCAAAGATCACCAGACAGATGAACCCGATAGTGCAGAAATGCACATCACTATTCCGGATAGTTTGGTTTGTGTAGGAAATGGAAAGTTCAGAGGCAAAACAAATAACAACGATGGCACAGCAACGTACGATTGGGCTGTTGTAAACCCCATAAACAATTACACCATCATTCCATACATTGGCAAATATGAACATTTTGATGAGATTTTTCCAGGTGAAAAAGGCAACTTGAGCATGGATTATTGGGTGCTGGATTATAATCTTGTAAAAGCAAAAGAACATTTTAAAGATGCAGGGAGAATGATGAAGGCTTTTGAGTATTGGTTTGGCCCCTACCCTTTTTATGAAGATGGATATAAATTAGTAGAAGCTCCGCACCTGGGCATGGAACACCAAAGTGCAACAGCCTATGGCAATCGATATAAAAAGGGTTACCTGGGGCAGGATTTAAGTAGAAGCGGCTGGGGATTAAAATGGGATTACATTATTGTTCATGAAAGTGGCCATGAATGGTTTGCTAATAATATCACCACTAAAGACATAGCAGATATGTGGGTGCATGAAGGTTTTACAACCTACAGTGAGGTATTATTTACAGAATATTATTATGGTAAAAAAGCAGGAGAAGATTATGTCACAGGCATAAGGAAAGGTATTGCAAACGAAATACCTATTATTGGCCGGTATAATGTAAATAGAGAAGGTAGTGGTGATATGTATGCCAAAGGAGCAAACATGATTCACAACATCAGGACAGTAATAAATAACGATGCATTATTCAGGCAAATTTTGCGAGGGCTGAATGCCACATTTTATCACCAAACAGTTACAACAAAGCAAATTGAAGATTACATAACTAAAACATCCGGCTTTGATTTCAGCACTATTTTTAACCAGTATTTACGAACCATACAAATACCTGTACTTGAATATAAGACAGAAAATAAAAGTGTTTCTTATAAGTATAGCAACTGTGTCGACGATTTTAATATGCCATTGTATGTTTCTTTTGGAAGTGGCGAAAAAGAATCTCAACTAATTAAACCTACCCAGGAATGGCAGACAATCCATCTTGCCGATTGGTATGATGGTAAAACTTTTTCAGTAGATAGAAATTTTTATATCAATACAAAAAAGCTAGATTAATTTAGCGGCAAACAACGACATGAGCCAAATAAGAAGGCAAAGCATTATCTCATCCCTGCTTGTGTATATCGGCTTTGCCCTTGGTTTTTTAAATACCTATTTATTTACAAAAGAAGGTGGCTTTACCCAAAAAGAATATGGACTGGTAGGTATTTTTATCGCCATTGCCAGCCTGATGTATGCAATCGCTAACCTTGGAATGCCGCCTTACATAAGCAAGTTTTTTCCATACTATAAACACAACCTTCAGCCAAAGCAAAACGATTTGGTTACTTGGGCGTTACTGGTGTCTTTAATTGGATTTTTACTGGTAACAATTGCAGGTATTTATTTTAAAGATCTTATCATTTTAAAATTCGGCAAAAATTCTCCGCAGTTTGTTACTTACTATTTCTGGATATTCCCGCTGGGGCTTGGCCTCACCATTTTTAGTGTTATAGAAAGTTATGCCTGGCAATTGCAAAGGTCTGTTTTTACGATATTTTTAAGAGAAATTCAATTCAGGCTTTTTGCTACTTTATTAATATTGCTGATGTTTGCAGGTATATTAAAACAGTTTGATCTTTTTATAAAAATATATGCATTTACTTACCTGGCTATTGCTATATTTCTTGTGATTTATTTAATAACCAAGCGGGAGTTTCACCTTACGTTTAAGCTAAGCAGGGTTACTAAAAAGTTTTACAAAAAAATTCTGACACTGGTATCGTTTGTATTTGGTGGTACCATGCTCTACGGCATCTCATTAATTTTCGACTCAGTAGTAATAGCTTCTGTATTACCGGAAGGATTGGCTGGTGTAGCTGTGTTTACACTTGGGCAATATATGGCCAATTTAATTCAGGCACCGCAGCGTGGAATTATTGCTTCCTCTATGGGGCCATTATCCAAGGCATGGCGTGATAAAGACCTTGCCAGGATTGACAATATTTACAAACAATCGTCCATCAACCAACTCATTTTCGCCGTTGGCATGTTTTGTTTGTTGTGGTTGAATTTTGCAGATGGTATCGTCACTTTCAAATTACAAGCAGGTTATCTTAATGCCAGGTGGATATTCTTTTTTGTTGGATTATACCGGATTATTGATATGGGTACAGGATTAAATTCTCAAATTATCAATACCTCTATTCATTGGCGGTTTGAATTTTTTACCGGCACAATTTTATTGTTAATTACATTGCCGCTTACCTATTTTTTAACCAAATCTCCACTAGGTATATTAGGCCCGCCCATAGCAAGCCTGATCTCTTTTACTGTTTATAACTCAATACGGTATTGGTTCTTATGGCATAAATACCAACTGCAGCCTTTCACGGTAAAAACTTTGTACACTATCCTGCTTGCCTTGGGGAGTTACGGTATTTGCTATATTTTAATGGATGATCACACAGGCTTTTGGTGGATGGTACTCAGGAGTATATTGTTTATTGTATTGTTTGGCTATGGAGTAGTAAGCTTGCAATTATCGAAAGATGTTTTACCCATTTGGAATACTATCCAAAAGAAAATCGGGATAAAAAAGAAGAATTAATTTTTAACTGATTGTGCTTTGTTTTTTGGAGGACAGTCGTTGATTTTTTCTTTACTACCTCATTCTGAAAATGATCATTTATAAACAGCCCTTATATACTATTGTACAATAAAACTGACTGATTACTTTATACTGTTGTTATCTAGCAATTCTTCCTCCACCCATAAATTTCCTGCTGTAATAATCGTCTGTTAATTTACTAATGGTGACGCCGCTATTAGTGCTGCTATGCACAAAACAATCGTTGCCGAGATACATACCAACATGACTTACTCGCTTCTTATTCTTAAAAAAAACAAGGTCTCCTTCCTGCAGATTTTCTTTATCAATTTTAGTACAAAGATTGTATTGCTCGCTGGCTGTTCTTGGTAAAGCATTGTTGTACACGGAAGAAAATAGCTGACCAGTAAAAGCACTGCAGTCAATACCGTCTTTAGTGCTACCACCGTAATTGTATGGGGTGCCCCACCATTCATCTATAAAATTATACAGTGGAAAATTGGTAATACTTTCTACCTCCAAATCCATTAACATGCCATACTTAAATTGTAAAGCGCTACATTTTTCAATGCTGGCAACTGAAGATAAATTGATTGAAGTATTGTTAATATCAGCAGAAGTCAAATTATTCTTTACATTATCAACCGCCGCCACATAGGCAGTACGATTAGAGACAGGGTTAATTTCTATACCGTCAATAAACTTTAGTGAAACTGGCTTACCATTGTGTGTCAATCGCTCAACATTCACACTGGTTTGCGCATTTACCGATTTATTTGTTCCTGAAAATATGACAATGGCAACAGAAACAAAAAATAAGTTTTTCATACGTAAAATGGGGGTTTACACGTAAGTACAACTTTATCTTGTGTTATTTAATCTTCTTAAAAATCTTGTGTCCTTCTAATAATCTAATCCTTTCTGGTAGTCTTGTAATACAAACAATTAAAAATAAAATATTTAAATGCGCCGCAAATATAGCTTTCCATATCCATTGACGCAAGCTTCAAATGTTAAAGCCTTAATAGCCAATGCAAGACTTACTTTTAAAAACGAAAAAAGTGGAAGTTTATTATTTACTAAGAATCAGATTTGGTGATGGAACGTCCAAGGCTTGCTGCAGGGCTGGAAATCATTGCTCGTCCAGCCCGGAACCGCTACTGAACAAAGGAATAAATGTACTGAATAACAAACAAAAGCCCGGCAATGCTTGTCGAACCAAAATAAGGCAGAACAGCAATAAAGTGACCATTGCTCTAAAGTTCAGCCAGCCTTTCAGCAAACTCTCGGTTGCTTGCGGTACTATTTCGTGTAAAATTTTGCACTATTGGTTTTCAAGTATTCTTTGATTTGCTCAAAGTTCATATTTGCTATTTCCAAAGATATTTTGTCTTTGATGGCTCTAAAAGTTTTGACTGTGTCAAACTCTTTCTCTTGTGTTGGTTTTTTAATTTCAGTCTTCATACTCTAAAATTTCTTTGGTGAACGTATTTCCAATGCATGATAATTTGAACGAATATTGATTGAGTTGTAGCCACGAATTCTGTAAACATTTACTATGTGCTTAAAATTCCAACTTACTAAAATATCAGCCTTGTAAATGGTCGCAGTTGCAATGTGTATTCAGTCGTCAAAGCTTGTTTGTCCAACAACTTTTTCTGCTACATATTTTGAGGCAAGTGTCAATATTTCGTCTGTTACAATTACTCTTTCAATATTTTGTTTCGGCAGATTTTTAAAATGCGCTTTCACATTTTCAGGTGCATTTAATAATTCAGTTTCTGTCAAGTCTGAAAACACACAAATAACTTGTCCTAATGTAACTCTTTCAAAAAGTTTCAGGGTCGCTTCATCAAATTCATTGTCAAACGCACCACCGAAAACAGAAGTATCAAAATAAAACCTTTGCATTTTATCGATTTATAATTTCTGCTATAAAGGTAATATTTTTTTGGCTGTGTCATTTATAGGGTCTCAAAAACATAGCACACAACTTGATCGTTTATCCCGAGATTCTTTTTTTTCGAGGGAAATCCATTGCAAGGTAATCTACCTCTGCAACAATGCAAAAGATGATATATTGAAAAATATAACCAAAGAATATTTCAAATTTGGAACAAACAATCAACCCAAGAATTCCTTTTTCATAACGAGGTTGTTATTTTAAACCCTGTCAGTAATAGTTCAGTTAAATGAAATGTGAGTTATAAAATTTTAAATAAAGCATCAACAATTGTAATTTTATCGGCTAAAAAATCATTCAACCTAAATTAGCCTGCGGAAGGTAGCCCATGAATTTTTCACACTTACACGTACATACACAATTTTCTTTATTAGATGGGGCAGCATCTATAAAGAGCCTTTATAGAAAAGCCATTACCAATAACATGCCTGCTCTCGCCATCAGCGATCACGGTAATATGTTTGGCGCATTTGAATTTGTAAAGGAAGCTTACAATCATAAAAATGCAGATGGCACTTTAAAAGTAAAGCCTATCGTAGGTTGCGAATTTTACATCACCACCGACAGAACAAGAAAAACTTTTAGCAAAGACGAAAAAGACCCCCGCAATCACCAGATTTTATTGGCGAAAAATGAACTTGGTTATAAAAATTTAGTGAAATTAACTTCGCTTGGATATATCGAAGGAATGTATTCCAAATACCCACGAATTGATAAACAACTCATTCATAAATATCACGAAGGATTAATTGCCACTACCTGTTGCCTCGGTGCATTGGTGCCGCAAACCATTCTTAAAAAGGGCGAGGCTGAGGGAGAAAATGAGTTTAAATGGTGGCTCAATATTTTTCAGGAAGATTATTACGTGGAGCTGCAGCGTCATGGAATTCCCGATCAGGATAAAGTGAACCTGGTTTTATTAAAGTTTGCTAAAAAATACAATGTAAAAATAATTGCGAGCAACGATAGTCATTACGTGGACGAAAAAGATGCCAATGCGCATGACATTTTATTATGCATCAATACCGGCGAAAAGCAGGCCACGCCTAAGTGGAGTGAAACTTCGGATGATGATGTAATGGTTAAAAACAAACGGTTTGCATTCCCCAACAACCAGTTCTACTTAAAAACGGCTGAGGAAATGACAAAGGTTTTTGAAGATATTCCCGAAGCGATTGATAATACCAATGAAATTGTTGCCAAGGTTGATTTGCTGGATTTAAAAAGAGAAATACTTCTCCCCTTTTTTGAAGTGCCAGCCAATTTTAAAACACAGGACGAATACCTGGAACATTTAACCTGGACCGGTGCCAAAGACCGCTATAAAATAATTACGCCGGAAAGTGAAGAGCGCCTGCAATTTGAATTAGGCGTCATCAGGAAAATGGGTTTTGCCGGTTACTTTTTAATTGTTAGTGATTTTATAAAAGCCGGCAGGGATATGGGTGTCTTTATCGGCCCCGGCCGTGGATCTGCAGCCGGTAGTGCAGTAGCATACTGTATTGGAATTACCAATATCGACCCCATTAAATACAACTTACTTTTTGAAAGGTTTTTAAATCCGGAGCGCAAGTCAATGCCGGATATTGATACAGATTTTGATGATGAAGGCCGGCAAAAAGTATTAAATTATGTAGTGCAAAAATATGGCAAAAGCCAGGTGGCACAAATTATTACTTATGGCACTATGGCGGCGAAAAGCAGTATTGCAGATGTGGCAAGAGTGATGGATTTGCCGTTGGCAGAAAGCAGGGCAATAACCAAGCTGGTTCCGGAAAAACCTGGAATTAACTTAAAACGTTTGCTGCATGCCCCCATGACAGCAAAAGATGCAAAAGATGGAGAAAAATCGCTGGAAGAAAAAGAACAGTTGCAGGCAGAAGATTTTGAAAACATAAAAAAGTTACGGGACATTTATAAAGGTAATGACCTTAATAGTAAGATTTTACATGAAGCAGAAATACTGGAAGGCTCGGTTCGCAATACCGGCATTCATGCCTCTGCTATTATCATTGCACCCAAAGATCTTACAGAATTATTGCCGGTGGCTACTTCCAAAGAATCAGAGCTTTGGTTAACCCAAATTGAAGGTGGTTCTATAGAAGATGCCGGCGTAATAAAGATGGACTTTTTGGGATTAAAAACACTTAGCATTCTTAAAACTGCGTTGGGCCTCATCAGGCAAAATCATAATATAGATATTGTAATCGACGATATTCCGTTGGATGATGAAAAAACGTACCAGTTGTACCAGAAGGGTGATACCAATGCCACTTTTCAGTTTGAAAGTCCGGGTATGCAAAAATATTTACGGGAATTAAAACCGGATAAATTCGATGATTTGATTGCCATGAATGCCTTGTATCGACCGGGTCCTATTGCTTACATACCTAAATTTATTGATCGTAAACATGGTAAAGAACAGGTTGAATATGACGTTCCGGATATGGAGGAATATTTGAAAGATACCTATGGTATAACGGTGTACCAGGAACAGGTAATGTTGCTGTCTCAAAAACTGGCCGGCTTTAGCAAAGGCGATGCGGATGTATTACGTAAAGCAATGGGAAAAAAGCAGATTGCTGTTTTGAATAAAATGAAAGTTCAGTTTATGGAGGGCGCAGCTACAAAGGGCCATCCGGCAGAAAAGTTAGAAAAAATCTGGACCGATTGGGAGGCTTTTGCTCAGTATGCTTTTAATAAATCGCACAGTACCTGCTACGCTTTTGTGGCTTATCAAACAGCCTATTTAAAAGCCCATTATCCCAGCGAATATATGGCTGCCGTATTGAATCATGCAGGTACCATTGAGAAGATTACTTTTAATATGGAAGAGTGCAAACGCATGGGATTAAAAGTACTGGGGCCGGATATCAATGAATCGCACAACAGTTTTGCGGTTAACCAAAAAGGAGAAATACGTTTTGGGTTCAGTGGTTTAAAAGGCGTGGGCGAAAAAGCCATTGAAGATACCATTGAAGAAAGAAAAAAGCACGGCCCCTACTCATCTATATTCGATTTGGTTAAAAGAGTAAACCAGCGAACGGTAAATAAAAAATCGTTGGAAAGCCTGGTATATTCCGGAGCCTTTGATTGCTTTACCGATTTAATAAGGGCACAATATTTTTACCAGGCGCCCGGCGATATACCGGCGCTGGAAAAAATTATCAAATTTGGTAGTGTGTATCAAACCCAGAATGCAACAACCAGCAATACTTTATTCGGCGATTTGCAAATGCCCGATATCGTTCCACCCAAATTATTACCTTGCGAACCCTGGCCATTGGCTACACAATTAGATTACGAGAAAGATATTACCGGCATGTATATGAGCGGCCATCCGCTGGACAATTTTAAATTTGAAATGAGGTTTTACAATATTTGTCCATTGGCAGATTTTGTTGAATTTAAATCGGAGGTACAAACACAACCCAATCCCGGAAGGCAGTTCAGGCTAGCAGGCCTGGTGGTGGATGCCCAGAACCGCATGACCAAAACCGGTAAAAACTTTGGTATTCTTACCGTAGAAGATTATAGTGGAAAAAGCGAATTTATGCTTTGGAGTGAGGATTTTGCCAAGTATAATCATTACATGGAAAAAGGTACGATATTAATGGTGGAGGGTTCATTTAAAACAAGATACAACAGCGATCAGTTTGAGTTTAAACTGTCAAGAATACATTTATTGGAAACAGTTAAAAGTACTTTAACCAAACAGGTAAGCCTCGAAATACAGCCGCAGTTTATATCAGAACCTTTTATTAAATTTATTGAAAACAACATTAAAGCCAATCCGGGCAAGGCTATCTTAAAATTTAACATTACCGATATAAGGAATAATATCAAGCTGTCATTGTACAATATTGAAAAAGGTTTTACAATGAATGATGATATGGCTGCATTTTTACAGGATAACGTAGATGTAGATGTGAGTGTAGTTACAGGGTAAAACCTGCATTATTTTTTATTAAAAGATGCCTTACTGGCAAACCAATCTTATCAACACTGCCAAATAGAATGTGAATATGTCATTACAACGCATCTAGAACTTTGGATGTAAATTTGATTTTCTCAAGTAAACAAATCAACATTAAACAAATTTATATGGCACATGAGTTCACAGATGCAAACTTCCAGGCAGAAGTTTTAGATTCAGATAAATTATCAGTAATAGATTTTTGGGCAGAATGGTGTGGCCCATGCCGTGCAATAGGTCCGGTAATTGAAGAACTTTCAAAAGAATATGATGGAAAAGTGAACATCGGAAAAGTAAACGTTGATCATAATCCACAAATTTCTATGAACTATGGTATAACCAGTATTCCTGCAATTCTTTTTGTAAAAGGCGGAGAAGTGGTGGACAAATTAGTAGGTGCACAACCAAAAGCAAATTTTGTAAAAAAGATTGAAGCTTTAAAGTAACATAGCCAAAATTATACGTATTAAAAAGCCCGGCATTCAATTACCGGGCTTTTATTATTTTAAAAGGGAATCTACTCCACAGATACCTGCTTTTTTATTACCGTTCCTTCATGGGCTTCTGGTAAAAAAATTCTTTCTTTTACCATATAGCCGTTTCCTTTTTCACAGATATGTACTTTAAGGTTTTCAATACTGTACGGGCTTCCGTCGGGTATATCTGCTATGTTCGAAAAAAGAATATCATGACCATCTATGATAATTACACAACCACTGCCAATGGCCTCCATCTTATTACCTTCTGTTATCAGCATACCTGTATCTTCTCCTAAACCGATGCCAATGCAGGATGGATTGGTTGCAACAGCTTGCGCCAGTCTGCCAAAACGCCCACGTTTTTCAAAATGACTATCAAAAATAACATCATCCATAAACCCAAGGCCGGTGGTGATTTTTACCTCTCCCTTTAAATGCGCTTTAGCTGCATTGCCTTCATAAATCATGGTATTACTCATGGCCATAGCACCAGCACTGGTGCCTGCCACAATAAAACTGGTTTCAGTATGGTAACGTTCCAAAAGAATTTTTAAAAATTGAGTGCCACCAAAAATAGTGGACAGCCGGAGTTGATTGCCACCGCTGAACATGACCGTATCGCAAGAATTTATGCGCTGAATGTATTCACCAATCATTGCATCCGACCGGTTGCGGATGTGCATTACATTCACATCTGTACAACCAATTTTGCCAAAGGCGTCAATATAATTTTCACCCACTTCAAAAGGAATAGTAGAGGCTGTTGTAATAACTTCAATCTTTGCATTTGGTCCACCACTTTCTTGTACAATGCGATTTAAAATGCCCAGGTCAATAAAATTAAGATTGTTGCGGTGCATATCCCCTTTTTCCACATCTCCTTTATCTTCTGCCCCACCAATGGCAATTAATTTTCCTTTAGCAATTTGCATCTACGCTGTTTTGTTATGAGTACAAAAATAAGGTAAATCGTGTTTTATAATTTATAACCCTTTGTATTAATGCTAACAAATACAAGCTATTAACCCCTGGAAAGAAATAAACAGGTTGTTTTAATTTGAAACATCTACCAAATGCCGCCACCAACAAAAACCGTAATTGTTGCACTAAAAATAATGTTCATTTTTGTATTTTTTGAAAAGCAGATAGATTGTGTTAATTTCCACTTTATAGGATTGCGATTTTTTAGGAGAGAGCGCATGGCTTTAGGAATGAATAATATACTTTATAGAATAGGTTTCGATTTTAATTAGCTGAATGTATAAAAGACAGTACAAGTGAGTGACACAACGATGTTAAATAGTAGCACAGCGGCCAGGATAATTAAAAATTTAATGTAAAAATCCCTGTTATCTTTTACAGAAAAGCAAGCACAATAACTAACGTTCAAAAATAAATTAACGAATGAAAATTGAAGAGATCAAAATACTAAGAGGCCCTAATTATTGGAGTGTGCGCCGTGCCAAACTTATACAGATGAAACTTTTTCTCGAAGACATGGAACAGCGGCCAACCAATACAATTGAGGGTTTCAGGCAACGGTTAGAAGAAATGTTTCCTACCATGGCCAGCCATCGCTGCAGTGTGGGTGTGCCAGGAGGATTTTTTCAACGAGTAGAGGAAGGCACCTGGATGGGCCATGTAATAGAGCATGTGGCGCTTGAACTTCAGACTGTCGCCGGCATGGATACAGGTTTTGGCCGCACCAGGGGAACAGGCAAAGAAGGAGAATATTATGTGGTGTTCAGTTATATGGAAGAAGATGCCGGCGTGTATGCCGCAAAAGCTGCTGTGAGAATAACACAAGCACTTGCGGATAATGTGCCCTACAACCTTGAAGAAGACATAATGCAATTAAGGGAAATTAGGGAAGATACAAGACTTGGCCCCAGCACAGGATGCATAGTGGAGGAAGCTGCCAAACGCAACATACCTTTTATACGGTTGAACAAACAAAGCCTTGTGCAATTGGGCTATGGCATCTACCAAAAAAGAATCAGGGCTACCATTGCATCTACTACAAGCAATATAGCAGTAGATATTGCCGGCGACAAAGAAGAAACAAAAAACCTGTTAGGAGCTGCAGAAATTCCTGTACCAAGAGGTGTAATAGTCCGCACCGAAGAAGGTTTGAAAGAAGCCATCGATAAACTGGGCTATCCGTTGGTGTTAAAACCGGTAGATGGCAATCATGGTAAAGGTGCAACTACCAATATTATTAATTGGGAGATGGCAGTAAAAGCGCTGGCAGCGGCGCAGGTGTATGGTCGCAGTATCATTTGCGAAAGGTTTATTACCGGATTCGATTTCAGGGTTTTGGTAATTAACAATAAGTTTATCTGTGCCGCTTTGCGCACTCCTGCAGCAGTAACCGGCGATGGTGAACACAATATTCAATGGTTGGTTGATGAAACCAATAAAGACCCCCGCAGGGGATTTGGCCACGAAAAAGTGTTGACCAGTATTAAGCTGGATAACTTTAGCGAAATAATGCTGGATGAAAAGGGCTACACTTTAGAAACCATCCCACCAAAAGGCGAATTGGTTTTATTAAAACCCACAGCCAATCTTTCAACGGGTGGCACCTCTACCGATGTTACGGACGAAGTACATCCCGATAATGTTTTCATGTGCGAAAGAATTTCTAAAATCATTGGTCTGGATATTTGTGGCATTGATATAATGGCACCCGATTTACGTTTGCCTGTTTCTCAAAACGGTGGTGCCATATTAGAAGTAAATGCAGCGCCCGGGTTCCGTATGCATATAGATCCTGCTGTTGGTATTGGCCGTAATGTGGCTGAACCTGTTATTGATATGCTTTTCCCGAAAGGAAGTGAAGGTCGCATTCCTATTATTGCCATTACCGGCACCAATGGCAAAACAACCACTACCCGTTTGGTAGCGCATATTGCAAAAAGTGCTGGTTACAAAGTGGGATATACCACCAGTGATGGGGTATATATACAGAACCAGATGCTAATGAAAGGCGACTGTACCGGCCCCTTGAGTTCACTGTTTGTTTTAAAAGATCCTACCGTTGACTTTGCAGTATTAGAATGTGCAAGAGGCGGTATTTTAAAAAACGGATTGGCTTTTCAAAACTGCGATATTGCTATCATTACCAATGTAAGTACCGATCATATTGGGCTTGGCGGAATTGACTCAATTGAGCAAATGGCAAAGGTTAAAGCGGTGGTTGCTGAAACCGTTTTTCCCCATGGATATACCATATTAAATGCAGATGATGATTTGGTTTATGCAATGAAAAATAACTTAAAGTGCAATATTGGGTTATTTAGCATGGATGAAAATAATCCCAGGATAAAAGCACATTGTAATAAGGGCGGATTGGCAGCGGTTCATGAAAATGGCTACGTCACTATCTTAAAAGGAAACTGGAAAATTAGAGTTGAAAAAGTGGTTGATATCCCCATCACCTATGGCGGAAAAGCAACTCATAACATCATGAATACATTGCCGGCTATTTTGGCTACCTACTTATATCGGAATATTAAAGTGGCCGATATTAAAGATGCATTAGAAACGTTTATACCCTCCCCTACTCAAACACCTGGCAGGCTGAATTTATTTAAATTTAAAAACTTCGATTTCCTGGTTGATTTTGCTCATAACCAGGCTGGCCTTCTGTTGTTAAGCGATTTTATTGGGAAGATGGAAGGTTCTCCCAAAGTTGGCATCATCAGTGGCACAGGCGACAGAAGAGATGAAGACATCAGGGATATTGGAAGAATTTCAGCTGGATGTTTTGATGAAATTATAATAAGGCAGGATAAAAACTTACGAGGCCGTACTGCGGAAGAAATTGTAAATCTTTTGGTAGAAGGCATTAATCAAACAAAAACAAAACATATACCCATTACCATTATTTTTAACGAAAAAGAAGCAATTACTTTTGCTTACGAAAATGCAAAGCCCGGCTCTTTAATTACCATCATGTGTGATGTAGTGGTAGAAGCTTTGGATATGATTAGAAAATTAAAAGAAGATGAAGACAGCGGCTAATAAGGGATAAATGATTTAGCCGCATAGGCTCGATGTTTTTGATACAAATGATTTTAAAAATAATCGGAATTATTTTTAAAATCATTTTGGCAAGTTTGGACGCTTCCCCTAAATTTGCACCTCAAATAAATCAGTAGTAAATAATTGCTGACAAAAGATTGGGTTATAGTGTAATGGTAACACTACAGATTTTGATTCTGTCATTCTAGGTTCGAATCCTAGTAACCCAACAAGCTAAAAGGATACTTATAAAAAGGTTATCCTTTTTTGTTTTTTAGCAGTAACCGTGGTCTAATGGCTTTTTATTATGATTAACCTTTCCGGCAGGCAGCTGAAGTTTTTTTTTGCTTTGATAGTTGATTGATTGCTAAACAAAAACCCACTCCAAAAATGAAGTGGGTTCTGTATTATGAAACTGCCGTTGAGCAGTTGTAAATCCATTAGTAACGGTAATTATCTGTCTTAAACGGACCTTCTTTAGGTATGCCTAAGTAAGCGGATTGCTCTGTGGTTAACTCATCTAATTCAACACCAATTTTTGCAAGGTGTAAACGAGCAACTTTTTCATCAAGGTGCTTTGGTAAAACGTACACTTCGTTTTTGTAGCTGGCGGTGTTGGTCCACAATTCGAGCTGGGCCAGCGTTTGATTGGTGAATGAATTACTCATTACAAAACTAGGATGGCCTGTGGCACAACCGAGGTTTACCAAACGGCCTTCTGCCAAAATGATTACATCTTTACCATCAATATTATAAATATCAACCTGTGGTTTAATGGTGTCTTTTGTATCACCATAATTAGCATTCAACCATGCCATGTCAATTTCAATATCAAAGTGACCGATGTTACAAACAATCGCTTTATCTTTCATTAACCTGAAATGTCTTTCAGCAATTAAATCACGACAACCACTAGCAGTGACAATAATGTCTGCTTCTGCAACGGCTTTAATCATCGGCTTTACTTCAAAACCATCCATCGCAGCTTGTAGTGCACAAATTGGATCAATTTCGGTAACTATTACACGACAACCTGCGCCTTTCAAAGAAGCAGCACTTCCTTTCCCTACATCGCCATAACTTCCCACTACGGCAACCTTACCAGCCATCATTACATCGGTTGCACGACGGATAGCATCTACCAAACTTTCTTTACAGCCATATTTATTATCAAACTTTGATTTGGTAACAGAATCATTTACGTTGATAGCGGGCATTAGCAAAGTACCAGCAGCCATTCTCTCATACAAACGATGAACGCCGGTTGTAGTTTCTTCTGACAAACCTTTTATGCCGGATACTAACTCCGGGTATTGATCAAAAACCATATTGGTTAAATCGCCGCCGTCATCCAAAATCATATTTAACGGACGATCTGCACCACCAAAAAACAATGTTTGTTCAATACACCAATCGGACTCTTCCTGCGTTTGACCTTTCCAGGCAAACACACCCACACCTGTTGCAGCAATGGCAGCAGCAGCCTGATCTTGCGTAGAAAATATATTGCAACTGCTCCATTTAACCTCGGCGCCTAAAGCAGTTAATGTTTCAATTAATACAGCTGTTTGAATGGTCATATGCAAACAACCTGCAATTCTTGCACCTTTCAATGGCTGTGTTGGTCCATACTCTTCTCTTAAAGCCATTAAACCTGGCATTTCTGCTTCGGCTAACCTGATTTCTTTGCGACCCCAATCGGCCAGACTCATATCAGCTACTTTATTTTTAAGGCTGAATTCAATAGAATGTTGTGTGATAGTTGACATATTTATTTGTTTAGGCCGCAAATGTACAATCACAGGATAATATTCTATTCGATTGCATAACTTTGGGACAAACAACACAATTATTTAACTTATTCAGGCTAAAAACCTTTTTACCGATGGCAAAAGCAATACAAAAAGAAGATTCAGCTACTGAAACAATTACCCTCGACAGCAAGGATCTTGCGATCTTAAATTTACTGCAACAAAATGCCCGTGCTACCGTAAAGCAAATTGCGGAACAGGTACACCTGAGTACAACTCCTGTTCACGAGCGTATTAAACGCATGGAAGCCAATGGGGTGATAAAGCAATATGCCACATTGGTTGACCATACGAAAGTAAGAAAAGGCCTAATGGTGATTTGCTATGTAAGCCTTAAAGAGCACAATAAAATTGCCGGCGTAAAATTTATAAAAGCCATCCAGGCAATGAATGAAGTGATTGAATGTTACAACATAAGTGGTGAATTCGACTTTATGCTAAAAGTTGTTGAGGAAGATATGAATGCCTACTACGACTTTCATGTAAACAAATTAAGCCAGATAGAAAATATGGGACATGTGCAGAGTGTATTTGTAATTGGAATTATTAAGCAAACACATCAGTTGGTTTTTGGAAGTTAAAAGTCAAAAAGGAAAAGTAAAAAATCAAAAGGAAAACTACTGAATAATAATTTTTAATTCCGGGGCAAAAAACAATTTGCCCTGTTTATCAAAAACAATCACATCAAAAAAGAACAGCTCCTCCCCTGTGTGCAGTAATTCTTTGATATTGCTTTGCCAAATTTCAGGCAAGGGCGTTACAGTAAATCTGTCTGCAGCTATATCAGTCTGGGGACCCACTTTACCCGTTTCCTCATCCTCGGTTACGCCAATTCTTTTATAAGAAAACTGGTAAGATGAAAGTTTGTACTCAACGTTCTTGTCGTCTTTAATACTGATTGGTTGCGTAATTAATTGCTTTGCCTGTTCTGCTGTACAATTATTGGCGACGCCTGTAAACTTACCAAGAGATGTCCTAACCACCGGGAGCTTATTTTTTACACCAGGAGCATTAACAGGCTTTGCAGGTTTAACAAGCTTTTGCGCCATCACCACAACCGGCAATAGTCCAAAAGCCAGGACAGGAAGTAAAAAGGCAATTCTTTTAATATTCATCATCACTTATTTTCAAATTACAACGAATTTAATGCCTCAATAGTATAGATTGCGTTAATTCAATGTTGCCAAACTTTCCTCAATAGTTTGTATCCTTGCTTCGGTATCTGTTTTTTTCTTCTCTTCCAATTCAATTACTTCCGGTTTTGCATTTTGTACAAAACGTTCGTTACCCAGTTTTTTCATCACAGATTGTAAAAAGTTCTGCTGGTGTTCCAGGTCTTTTAACAAGTCATTTTTTAACGTTGTCGTATCCAGTTGTTTTTCCGATTCAATGTAAAATTTATCTTTTTCAATGGCCACCACAATAGTGTTTGCAACTGCGGCATTTGTAAATTGAATGGATGCAGCATTTATCTGTTTGGCTAATATATTTTCGATAGATAAAAAAGCTGCAGGTACAGCAGTTTCAATATACAGCGTAATGCTTTCTTTTGGCTTTAACTGGTTCTTGTTTCTTGCATCTCTCAAGGCAGAAATTACCTGCTTCAACAATTCTCCCTGTTGCAGCAAAGCTTTATTGGGTAACTTTTCTTTGGCATACTGCGAAACACATAAATCGATTGACTGGTCATTCAATAACTGGTAAATCTCTTCTGTAATAAAAGGCATAAACGGATGCAACAACTGCATAAGCTCTTCAAAAAACGAAACTGTTTTTTTGTACACTGCAGTTTCAATCGGCTGTTCAAAACCCGGCTTTACCCATTCTAAATACCAGCTGCAGAAATCATCCCATATTAAAGAATAAACCGTCTTTAAAGCCTCACTCAGCCTGAAATCTTTAAATTGATGCTCCAAATTAATTTTTACTTCATCCAGCTTGTTTGCAAACCAATCAATAGCAAATTTGTGAATGGTGAATGGTGAATGGTCAATATCAGCATCTTTTTGAGTAGTGAATGGCGAATACGGAATAGATGTGTCTGTAGATTCAGATGCCCCCATTGACCATTCACCATTCACCATTGACCCCTGCCTTCCCTCCCACATTTTTATTAACTTCAGCGCATTCCACAATTTGTTATTAAAGTTTCTTCCCTGTTCCAATGCACTTTCATCAAACATTAAATCGTTGCCGGCTGGCGAACTTACCATAATGCCAAACCTAACCGCATCGGCACCATATTGATCGATAAGACCTAGCAAGTCGGGAGAATTGCCCAATTGCTTGCTCATTTTTCTGCCCTGTTTATCCCTTACCATTCCGGTAAAATACACATCCTTGAATGGCGGCAAATTTTTGTATTCATAGCCCGCCATAATCATCCTGGCTACCCAAAAGAAAATAATATCCTGGCCGGTTACCAATGTGGTGGTTGGATAATAATATTCGGCATCTTTATTACCCGGATTGCTGATGCCTTTAAAAACTTCCATTGGCCACAGCCAGCTGCTAAACCAGGTATCGAGTACGTCTTCATCCTGCCTGATATCATCAATAGTGACTGGGGGAAAATGGGTAGTTTGGGTATCTAAGATTGACCTTTGACTAATAAATTTTTCAAATGCCTCTTCTTTCGTTGCAGCCACCACACAGTTGCCTTCCGCATCATACCAAGCAGGTATCTGCTGCCCCCACCAAAGCTGGCGACTGATGCACCAGTCTTTAATGTTCTCCAGCCAGTGTTTATAGGTATTTTTTGCTTTGGCGGGGTGAAATGCAATGCTATCATCCAGCACAGCTTGCAGCGTTTCCGAATTTTTTTGCAGAAACTGTTGCATGTCAATAAACCATTGCAAAGAAAGTTTGCTTTCAATAACAGCACCGGTTCTTTCACTGGTACCTATCTGCCCTTTGTAATCTTCAATTTTTTCAATTTGACCAAGTGCCGCAATGTCATCTGCTATCTTTTTTCTCAGCTCAAAACGATCAACACCAACGTAGGATAGCACCAGTTCAGAAGGGTTATCATCCATCAATTCAGCAGCGGTAAACCTACCGGTTACATCAAGTGTATCAATTGCTTTCAACCCGTGTTTAATCCCCAGCATGTTGTCATTTTTATCATGCGCAGGTGTAATTTTTAAAGCGCCGGTACCAAACTCGGGCGTTACATATTCATCTGCAATAATTGGAATTTTTCTATTGATGATGGGCACAATCACTTTTTTTCCAATTAGATGGCTATATCGTTCGTCTGTAGGATGTACACAAATAGCCACATCACCTAAAATAGTTTCCGGACGTGTGGTGGCTACTGTAATACCCTTGCCCCCATCCCCTAAAGGGGTGTTAGCAGCATCCACAAATTTGTAAGTAACATAGTACAGCTTTGAGTCAACATCTTTAAAGATCACTTCCTCATCACTCAATGCTGTCTGGCTGGCCGGATCCCAGTTTACCATTCTTTTGCCACGGTAAATAAGACCCTTTTCATGTAAATCAATAAAAACTTTTATTACACTTTTGTAATAGTCTTCATCCATCGTAAAGGAGGTTCTGCTCCAATCCAGGCTGCAACCCAGTTTTTTTAATTGTTGCAAAATAATCCCGCCGTATTTTTCTTTCCACTCCCAGGCGTAAGCCAAAAATTCTTCCCGTGTTAAAGACGATTTTGCAATACCCCTCTCTCTTAGCATATGCACCACCTTTGCTTCGGTGGCAATACTAGCATGATCTGTCCCCGGTACCCAGCAGGCATTTTTACCTTGCATCCTCGCCCGCCTGATAAGAATATCCTGTATGGTATTGTTGAGGCAATGTCCCATGTGCAAAACGCCAGTTACATTTGGTGGCGGAATCACAATTGTGTAAGGCTCCCGTTCATCGGGCGTGCTGTTAAAATATCCTTTCTCAAGCCAATGCTGATACCACTTTACTTCTGCTTCGGCTGCTATAAAATTCTTGCTTAGTTCCATAATATTTTTCACCGCAGTAAACGGGACATTTTAATTTTTTTTTGAGCCAGGCATATATACTTTGTGCAGCTTTATGGGCGTCGCACTCTTGTACAACTTATCTATGGGCAACAAATAACAATAGGCGTAAAGTTTGCAAATGTACGAACGGCTAATAAAATCAAAGTAAAAAGTCAAAAAGAAAAAGATCACCCATCCACAGCTGGTCAAGCAAGCTTGAATGCGGTTAAATAATATGGAACATTCACATTTTTAATAACCAGCAGCAAAAAATAGCTGGTATATTTGCGGCCAAAAATTAGCCCATTGCAAACAGCCAGGCAAAATCTACGTCTTCAAAAAATAATAACGCTTATTGGCATAGCACTGTTTGTTACCAAAATAATAGCCTGGTACATGACAAAATCTGTTGCCATTTTAACCGATGCACTGGAAAGTACGGTAAATGTATTAGCCGGATTGATTGGCGTTTATAGCCTCTATGTAAGTGCCAAACCAAAAGATAAAGATCATCCTTACGGACATGGCAAGGCAGAATTTATTTCGGCGGCAGTAGAAGGTACGCTGATTACCGTTGCTGGCTTTATCATCATTTTTGAAGCCATCAATAATCTTATTCATCCACACACCATACAACAACTGGATTATGGTATTGCTTTGGTAGCAGCAACAGGTGTTATTAATTATATCGCCGGCGCATTTTGTATTAGTGCTGGTAAAAAAAGCAACTCACTGGTTTTAATCTCCAGTGGTAAACATTTGCAAACAGACACCTACTCTACCCTGGGAATTATTGTTGGGCTAATAACGCTGTATTTTACAAAGTGGTTGTGGGTAGATTCAGCCGTGGCCATTTTGTTCGCTTTCATCATTATGTTTACAGGTTACAAAATTGTACGTACTTCCATTTCCGGCATTATGGATGAAGCCGATGATACACTCATCAATAAAATGGTGGCACAGTTAAACATCGAACGGCCCGAAAACTGGATTGACCTGCATAACCTGCGTATTATTCAATACGGAAGTACGCTGCATTTAGACTGTCATCTTACGGTACCCTGGTACCTGAACATTCATGAAGCACATCATGAAATTGATACATTATCCGACCTCGTTAAAAAGGAATATGGCGAGTCGATCGAACTATTTGTACATACTGATGGCTGCCTTGATTTTAGTTGCGCCATTTGCAGCAAGCAAAACTGCCCTGTTCGCCAACATCCTTTTCAACAAAAGATCGACTGGACGGTGGAGAATATTTCAACCAATATCAAACATCGTCTTTAATGCCATTAGATGATAATTACTGGAGCAATCGTTACAGCAACCAAACAGCAGCCTGGGATACAGGTGCCATCACCACTCCACTAAAAAACTACATTGATCAGGTAACCAATAAAGAAATTAAGGTGTTAATTCCCGGCTGTGGCAATAGTTACGAGGCGGCCTATTTACTGCAAAAGGGTTTCACCAATATCACACTCATTGATATCTCTACGATACTTTGCGAAAAGCTGTCCATACAATTTGATGAATATTTACAGAAAGGTTTACAAATTACCTGCGGTGATTTTTTTGAGCATCATGTACTGTATGATTTAGTCATTGAACAAACCTTTTTCTGTGCGCTGGATCCTGTTTTAAGAAACCGCTATGCAGCAAAAATGCACCAGCTTTTAAAGCCAGGAGGGAAACTAGTGGGAGTATTATTCAACAGAATTTTTGAAGGCGGCCCACCCTTTGGCGGTAGCGAAAGTGAATACAAAGAACTATTTCAGCCTTATTTTACGATTGAGATTATGGAACCTTGCTATAATTCCATTGCACCCAGAAGCGGCGCTGAAATATTTATAAAAATGGTAAATAAGCTGTAAAAAAATATACAATTACAATGCAATATTAACCCCCGATTAATTTTGCAACACCAAATGCTGCCGCAGCTGCCATAGCACCGATCATAGTTACCTGGAGGGCTCCCATCCAGGCATTCACGCCTGTTATTTTGCTTTTAAAATAACCAAATACAAACAAACAAATAAGGGTAGCCACTACCGATATTAATAATGCTTCAGGAGCGTTACTAATAAAAAAATAAGGGCTTAGCGGAATTATACCGCCAGCTATATAAGACAGGCCAATATTCAAGGCGCTTTTGGTCGCCCGCCTCGGATCTGGCTTTTCAAGACCCAGTTCGTACTTCATCATAAAGTCTACCCAGCGGTGTTTATCCTGTGCAATTTCCGCAGTAGCCTGCTCTTGTAAAGCAGGACTTAACCCGATACTTGCAAAAAACTCTTTAGTCTCATCCAGTTCCTTGTTGCGCAGGTTTTCCACTTCATCATATTCCTTTTTTTGTTCGCTGCTGTAATGGTCCTGTTCTGTTTTGCCGGCTAAATAACCGCCCAGACCCATAGCTATACTACCGGCGCAAATTTCAGCAATGCCAGCTATTACGATAATGGCACTGCTGCTTACAGCACCACTTAAACCAGCCGCCAATGCAAAGGGAACAGTAAGTCCATCACTCATGCCAATCACAATATCCCTCAGCATGTCAGAACTTTTTAAATGAGATTCTATGTGATCGTGGTGGAGGTAGGTATCCATTTCAAAATTTTGACAAAGTAAAAGATATTAATACAACTACTCTTATTTGTTTTAAAAAAATGCAGGCCAACAGCCTGCATTAAATAAAGTTATTCAAATAAATTTTAAAGTCATCTCTTCCTTACGTTAATGCAAATCGTTTTGTTTATGCCTCAGCTAATCTTTTATAAATTGTTTTGTTTCCGTTTTCGACGTTGTATATAATTGCAACGTGTAAATACCTTTTGCCAATTGAGAAATAGGGATTGCAAAAGTACTGTTACCATTTAAAGAAACATTTAGCTCCTTAACTATTCTACCAGATGCATCTGTAATTTGAAAGGTAGCTTTTTCATTTTTATTATATGTACTTATAAACAAAGTGTTCTGTACCGGATTAGGGAATATTTTCCAGGTAATTTTTTCATTGTTGATGTTTACAGAAACAGTTTTGCTAAATGAAAACTTACCATCTTTATCAATGATTTTTAATTTGTAATAATTAAAACCTTTGTAAGGTTGGGTGTCTGGTACTGAATATTC
>JANYCA010000201.1 GCA_025360525.1 Chitinophagaceae bacterium
CATCAATGCCATTAAAATATTGGTGAACAAAGAGGCATTGGTTACCGTAAATTTTACGAGCAATACCAGCAGTAATCGTAAAGACACAGGCAATTTATTAACAGGTGTAAAAAATATTATTACGGTAGTTAGCGGTAAAGGCGGCGTGGGTAAAAGCACGGTGGCAGCAAATTTTGCACTGGCGCTATCGCAGGGAGGCGCAAAGGTTGGTTTAATGGATGCAGACATTTACGGCCCCAGCCAACACATCATGTTTGGTGTACGGGGCGAAAGGCCATTGATGAAAGATGATGGCAATGGAAAAGGGAAGATTGTACCTATAGAAAAATTTGGCATTAAAATGATGAGTATTGGCTTGCTGGTAGATGAAAAGCAGGCGGTGGTTTGGCGTGGTCCCATGGTGAGTAGTGCCATTAAACAATTTGTGAGCGAAGTGGATTGGGGCGAGCTGGATTATTTAATAATTGATATGCCGCCAGGCACCGGAGACATTCATTTAACCATCGTTCAAACGGTACCTGTAACCGGCGTTATTGTGGTAACTACGCCGCAATTAATTGCTTTGGCTGATGCTAAAAAGGGTATTGCCATGTTTGGACAAGCCCAGCTAAAAGTGCCGGTGATTGGGCTGGTGGAGAACATGAGTTATTTCACCCCGGAAGAGTTGCCCAATAACAAGTATTACCTTTTTGGAAAAGATGGCGGAAAAAATTTAGCGGAGGAATTCGATATTCCATTCCTTGGACAAATACCGATTGTACAAAGCATTCGGGAAGGGGGAGACACAGGTATACCTGCCATGATAGGGGATGATGAAATTTCTAAAAAAGCCTTCATGGAATTTACTGCCAATGCGGTGAGGGGTATTGCCATGCGCAACGCCAATATTGCACCAACCGAAATACAGCAAATCACCCAATTCGCATAAAAGCTAATTGTAATTTTTTGGAGACCAGCTCTTGAATAAAAATTTAACATCGTTGTGTCACTCACTTGTACGGCATATTATAAATCAGCAATGCAATCGATAGTTTGTAAGCACATATTACTTTTTGCTGCAGCATCTTTAATTATATCCTGCTCAACAACAAAAAAGTCAGCAGCTTTGAACGGTAAACGCCCAACATCTGCCGCAGGCGCAAATAACTTTGATAAGCAAGGGCATCGTGGTTGCCGCGGCCTGATGCCGGAGAATACCATCCCCGCTATGTTACATGCTATTGACTTAGGTGTTACTACCCTTGAAATGGATATTGTTTTTACAAAAGACAGCATAGCCATATTATCTCACGAACCATTTTTTAATCATGAAATAACTACTAAACCGGATGGCAGTTTTATAGCGGAGAAGGAGGAGCGCCAATACAATATTTATCAAATGAGTTTTAAGGAATCCCAACATTATGATGTTGGTTTAAAACCGCATCCAAGATTTCCGCAACAAAAAAAATTAGCTGTTTCCAAACCAGCCCTTTCCGATTTAATTGACAGTGTTGAAAATTATATTGCAGTAAAAAAACTCCCCGCCATCTTATATAATATTGAAACCAAAACACAACCTTTAACTGATAATTTGTATCATCCTGCACCGGCAGTATTTGTAGACAGGTTGATGCAGGTGATCAATGCAAAAGGTATTGCAGACAGGGTTATAATACAATCATTCGATTTCAGGACCTTGCAATATCTGCATCAAAAATATCCTGCAATGCAAACGGCTATGCTGATTGAAGATTACGATAAACGTGGATTGGAGGCCCAGTTAAAAGCATTGGGTTTTATCCCCACCATCTATAGCCCTGCAGCGGAATTGGTAAATGAAGCGCTGGTAAAAAATTGCCACCAACAGCATATCAGCATTATCCCCTGGACGGTGAATGATGCTAACAAAATAGCTACATTAAAAGCAATGGGTGTGGATGGTATTATTTCTGACTACCCCAATCTTTTTTAGAATCGAAAAAAAATTGCCGGGTTTATTTAACTGCCTGTTGTACCATTTTACCAAAGCTGCCCAATATGGATTGTACCAATAAACTCAATACAATTACTAACAAAGCGCCGATTACATTCAACCATAAAAAGGATACAATATCTAAACTGTATATAACAATTATCAACACTTGCGAAATGATACTGCCAATAAAAACTGCATTTCCGTTGATATATTTTATCCAGAATGCCACCAGGAAAATACCAAGAATAACACCATAAAACAACGAACCCAAAATATTAACTGCCTCAATTAAACTGTTGCCAATATTTTGGGCAAACATTGCAACAAAAATGGAGAATAAACCCCAGCCCAATGTGTACCATCGGGAGATGCTGTAATCTTCTTTTTCCGTACAGTTTTTGTTAAAAAATTTTTTATGAAAGTCAACTACTGTGCAGGATGCCAGCGCATTTAATGCAGCAGCAATACTTCCCCACGATGCTAAAAAGATCATAGCTATCAAAAGGCCTACTAGCCCTTTAGGCAGATTGTCAACTACAAAACGAAGGAAAATATAGTTGGTATCGTTCGCATCTTCACCCGGGATAGCCTTCTTTATTACCGATTTATATTGAGCACGTATTTCGGTTTGTTTAGTAATATTTTGATTGACTGTTGCTAAACTATATTGCTGTTCTAATGCAACCAACGAATCTTTATAAGTAGTTTTTTTTGCAGTAATTACTTTTGATTCATCAAAATAAACGGGCGCTTTATGATACTGGTAAAATGAAAAAACCAATACACCTACCAGCAAAATTAAAAATTGCATGGGTACTTTAATCAATCCATTCATCAGTAAACCAATCTTACTTCCTTTATCATCCTTGGCTGTAAGATAGCGCCCTACCTGGCTTTGATCGGTTCCAAAATAACTGAGTGCCAAAAAGAAACCACCAATTACCCCACTCCACATATTGTATTTATCCTTCCAGTCAAAATGATTGTCTTTCATTCCATTGGTAATGATGTTCATTTTTCCCTTATGCCCGGCAGATTTTAATGCTTCAGTAAAACCCATTCCCTCCGGCAACAAATGCACTACCATATAGCCGGCCAAAAACATACCTGCAATAATGATGATCAATTGGAGTTGTTGTGTATAAGCAACGGCTTTGGCGCCGCCAGTCATAGTATAAATTATCAATAAACCTCCCATTACTAAATTGGTATAATAAATATTCCAGCCAAGCAAAGAGCTTAAAATAATAGACGGTGCATAGATGCTGATACCTGTGCTAAGTCCTCTTGAAATAAGGAAAAGAGCCGATGTAAAGGTTCTTGTCTTAAGGTCGAAACGGTTCTCTAAAAATTCGTAGGCTGTGTATACTTTAAGCCTTCTAAAAACGGGTACAAAAAAAATGCAGATAACAATCATGGCCAGGGGCAGGCCGAAATAATATTGTACAAACCGCATCCCATCTGTATAAGCCTGGCCGGGGGCGCTTAAAAAAGTAATGGCACTTGCCTGTGTACCCATTATGCTCAGCAGCACCAAATACCAGGGCATAGTATTATTACCGAGAAAATACCCATCCAGGTTTTTGGTATGCGTACTTCTATGAACACCATAAATGATGATGGTGCAAAGTGTGCCAATTAATATAATCCAGTCGATGCTACTCATAAAAGTCCCCAGCTCCTACAGGAGCGTTTGGTGTAAGGTAAAATGGAGATACCGTTGTTTTTCATAGCAGCGAATTAATGGAAATAGATGGTTATTAAATAGTACAGCACAACCTGTATTAATAAAAATACCGCCACCCCGATGTACCATTTTCTCCAGTAAGATTTTGAGTTTTCTTTTTCCATTTTAATAAAAGTGGTTCAAATCTATCGTACGTTTTTCTTGCTAACTGGTTGACTGCTCTTTGCTGGTACACGCTTAAAAGTCTCCCCTGCGGGGAGATTTAGAGGGGCAAGCAAGTTAGCAAACAACCGGTAAGCGCCCGGTACGGCAGCAGGTAATTCCCTAAAAAATACCAGCCCGGTATAAACAAATTTTCCTTTGCCATAGTTGGCAATAATCAGGCTGCCATCGTCTTCTTTTTCACCAGGATCTTTCATGCTGAAAATGCGCTGGTAACTGCTGTCAATTTTATCTGCATGGTATACACTGCGTTCCTGTATCCATCCATCAAAATCATTCGCTGTTATTTTATTGGGATAATTTAATGCAGGATGATTGGGCAACAGAAAATTTACTTTTGCTGTTTCATCTGTAACCCTGGTGCGGCTGATGTTGAAAGGGTAGGGCGCCATCTTGGCCTTTACCGGACCTATCTGGTTGCTGGTATTATATTGCACCAATAATACACCGCCATTTTTTACATAGCCCATCAGCGCATCATATACATTGTTCATCCATTCGTTGGTATTGTACGCTCTTACACCGGTTATAACTGCATCAAATTGCACTAGGTTGGTTTCGTTGATATCGCTTTCCTTAAGCTGCGTTACTTTGTAACCCATTTGCTCCAATGCCTGTGGTACCTTATCGCCTGCTCCTGGAATATAGCCAATAGATTTACCCACTATTTTCAGATCTAACTTAAGTACCGGAATTCTGTCGTAAAAATTATAATTAATGTTGGGTATATGGTCGTAATTTATTTTGTGCAGGGTAAAAAACTGATCCTTGTTAAATAAGGGCGAGGAAACTTTGGCTCCGTAAAATTCTTTTGAATTAGCAGCAACAGCATCACTGTTGAGGGCTACATCCACCATTCTTTTTTCTCCTTTGGCAAAATGAACTATAGAGTCAAACACCTTTTTTTCTTCCCCATTCTGATAACTGAATTGCATGGAATCGTTGATGTCCATATTGGCTTGCAGGGAAAAATGAATAGCCTTGCTGATTCCACTGTCATCATTTTTAAAAATTACCATCGATGGGCCGCTATTGATGTACAGGGGGTAAATAAATTGCACCGGCTGGTAAATTTCTCCTTTTACCGGATCAGTATATTTATAGCGGATGGGCTTTTTAAATGTAAAATCAACACCTTCTATATTGGCGCTGAATAAAATACTCAATGGCTCATTCTCTGCTTTTCCAATCTGCGTTTGATCGGTGATATTAAAACTTCCTTTGTCCATCCTGTTTTCAAGCCAGTAAGGCTGTGTTGCTTGCTGGTCTTTTCTTATAAAAACCGATTGGGTATAATTGATGGTATTATTGTTCGGCAATGTTTCAAAAGCATGATAGTTGTTAAAAATATTTACTGCAGCATTTTTTATGGCTAACCCAAGCCGGTTATTGATGCTGCTGGTTATTTTAACGCTATCGCCCAATACAGCATACTGACCGGGAGCCGTTGCTTCCATAAATAAACCACTGCAATACTCCAGTAGTTTTTTTAGGTCGTTTTGCTTTTGCTCTTTCCAATATTCATCTTTTATTTGATCAACCTGCTGGTACAATCTTACCAGTTGGGGCAGGCTTTTTTCCGGGGCAGCGGCTTCGTAATTTTTTGTGATAGCATCTACCAACGATTGAATGCTGTTGTCGCTACCAATACGCTTCCAGGTATTATCTACACCATCAAGTAAATCATTTACCGGCTTATCTCCTTTAATGGTTTCAAAATATTCAATTACACTGCCACGCTGTGCCGGTACGCCAAATCCCTGGCTTTTATGCTGACTGCGACTTAAGGCTGCTATCTCTCCATAACCCTTACCCAATAATGGGTTGTACATACCTACCTCCACTTTAAACTGGTCTTCCCGCTGTGTGCTTGTGCCACCAAAATTAAAGGTGTTCCATAGCATACGTTTTGCCTGCCATACACTTACACCCAACTTTAATTGCGATGGAAATTTTGTAGGGTCAGCTGCTGCATCAAAGGCTTCCCGGGCAATTATGCCGGATGCAGCATGGTGGCCATGACCGGCCCGGCTATCTTCCGGAAAACGGGCAATAATTACATCTGGCTTAAACTTGCGGATTACCCAAACTGCATCACTCAATATTTTATCATGATCCCAGGTGGCCAATGCCTCTTCCGGCGATTTGCAAAAACCAAAATCATACGCCCGGCTAAAAAACTGTTCTGCGCCATCAATGCGGCGGGCAGATAATAATTCCTGTGTTCTTATCAAGCCTAAATCTATGCCCTGCTCATCTCCAATTAAATTTTGTCCGCCATCGCCTCTTGTTAAACTTAAGTATCCGGTACGATACAATTTTTCATTGGCCAAATAAGCCAGCAACCTTGTATTCTCGTCATCCGGATGCGCTGCAATGTAGAGCACCGAACCCAGTACATTCAGCTTTTTAAGTTGTAGTAATATTTCAGATGAAGTATAGGTTTTAGGAGTTTGGGCAATTGCATTAAAGGAAAAACATACAATAAAAACGAAAAATGTAAGTTGACGCATATTTAAATATTGATAAACAAAAATAGTTGTTTGCTAAAAAGTAAAAATACCATTTATAAAAGAACATGCTCCTTTTTGCGGAGGAGCATGTTAAATTGTTGTAAAGTTCCGTTAGAAAAATAGCAAGTGGTGCGTTGCTTTATTATTATCATTGTCCAGCTAAAAACACCGCATTGCTTAAAAGCAATTTTCCGCTCTCCCAAAAATTGCGGAAAATGGGATTATCTGTAAGATAGATGATACTGCCGTTACCCATACTTTGTTCACCAATCAACATGGCATCTTTAATTTTCTCCTTGATGCTGCTACCTACAAAACCTGCAACATAATTACCTTTTTTTATCACGCCCACATTCCAACCATCCTTTAAAAATTCATACACATTATCATCTTGTTTTAGCGTAAAGTAATTTTCTCCCAGGCCAAAAGACAAAGGATGGGTTACGTCCAGGTCAATTTTATAAATAGCACCTGCGATGTAGCTTTTAATGCCGTCGTGCTCGCTTTCAGCAAATTTTTTCAGATCTGCATAGGTTTGTTTTGCCTCATCTTTTTTATCTTTCTCTTCATCTGTTTTCTTCAATTTAATACCCCAATCGCCGGTTGCCATTTGGGCTACTGCGTTGTCGATGGCTATAATTTTCCCGCCCTGCTTAACCCAGCTTTTTAAGTCGGAACTGGCAGTTGCGTCACTTAAAAATTTGTAGCGCCCTGCAGGCACAATTAATACATCAATATTTTTCCAGTTTACTGCAGCAACATCGTCCGCATTTATTAATGTGATAGGATAGTTCAATTGCTGGTCGAATAAATTCCAGACTTCACCGGCATCGATTGGGTTAGATCCTTTACCTGTAATAAGCGCAACAGTGGGCTTTTTAATAAAGCGGACTTTATTACTGCCAAAATCAAATCCTGTTTCCATAAAACCGGAACTAACGGGCGTTACCACCGCACCAAATTGCATAGTAGTTTTTTGCAGGGCTTCTATTTTATCTTCGTTTCCCTTTCTTAAAATAATCAAAGTTCCTCGTGAAAACTTGTTGTTGTTCACACTAAAATCTCTTTCTGCAAAACGAACTTTTATGCCTGCCTGCAATAAGGCAGCCAGTAATTTTGCATCTTCAAAAGAATTGTATTTAATTAAATAGCCATAGGAATTAACAGGCATTACTGTTGGCGTAACACTAGTAACGGTCTTATTGTCGATGGCTATTTTTTCTTTTACAGCGTAAGCCTGCAATCCATACACATAGGGTAAGCTCCAGGCCGTAATATCATACGTAGCAGAGTCTGCAAGTTTAGAGGTGGGTTCAAACAAAACCTTTGCCAGTAAGCCTTTTGGCTGGTAGGTACTTATTACTAAACTATTGCTGGTGGTAAAAGATTCTTCTTTCTGCGAAAAATAATTAAAGCCTTTTAATGCAACTCCATTGCTATAGCTGTACTGAATGCCATTATTATTAAGCAGCTTTTTAAGTGCATTAATTCTACTGGTGGCCACATCGGTTATTACAAAAGTTTTGTAATCGCCTACACCATTATTTCGGGCATCATCAAAAAATTGTTTGAAGGCGGTCATTACTTTGTCCGTATTTTTTGACACTACTTCCAACGTACTCATACTGGTAGTGTAGTGATGGGCAATACGGTCGTACAAGGTTAGGGTATCGCCATTTTCCATAACAACAGCGCTGCTGGCACGGCCTCCTCCGCCTTGTTCAAAAGTCATCCCTATACTACCGTTGTAGGTGGGGTACGTATCACCATAGGAAGGATAAAATAAATCATACACTTCTTTGGTATAATAAAGCCATCCGTTGGCATCAAAATATTTTGCATTATTCCTGCCAATTTCTGTTTGGAATTTGCGCTGAAAGGGCGTAACCATTTCATGATAAGGCTCTGCAGCCGGCGCAAAATAGTAGGGATTATTGTAGCCTTGCTCATGGTAATCGCTGTGAACCTGCGGCATCCATTGGTTGTATTTCTTTAATCTTTGTTGTGTTTCTACCTGCGTTTGCCATGCCCAGTCCCTGTTTAAATCAAAATTATAATGATTGGTTCTGCCACCTGGCCATGGTTCATTATGTTCCCTAGAGTTAATATTGGGATTCACATTTTTACCCACCATTTGAGTCTGCCAGTTTACATACCTATCCCTGCCATCGGGATTAATGCAGGGGTCAATAATCACAACTGTATTTTTTAAATATTCTTTTGTTGAAGCATTGCCGGGGTTTAATAATTCGTACAGCACTTTCATAGCTACTTCGCTGCTGCTGGTTTCGTTGCCATGCACATTGTAACTGAGCCATACAATTGCAGGCGTATTAAGGTCGCCGGCTTTGTCTGCTAATATTCCGGTAAGCCTAAGGTTGTTTTTACGGATGTCTTCCAAATTTAAAAAATTGCCTGGTGATGCAATGTAGGCCAGTAGCAAGGGCCTGCCTTCGTTGGTTTCGCCATATTGTTCCAGTTTCATTTGAGTGCCGGCAACAGTTGCCACGTAGTGAAAATAATTGACGATTTTAAAATGAGGGGTATATTTACTCCCCAACGGATAGCCTAAAAATTCATCCGGACTTTTAAGGCTTTGCGCCTGCATTAAATAGGATGTAAACAAAAAGAGGGTAAATAATAAATGGCTTTTCTTCATAAATGGAAGTGGTTAATTAGTGTTTTGTGATTTTAGGCATTTGATGTATTGTTAAAGGCCAACTGTTTTGTTTGTTGCTTTTGATTGTTTTTTTTGAGTTCCGTAATAATGTTAATTTGCTGATTATTTAAAAAGCAATTAGCTCCAATTTGTATTCAAGTTGATGGCCGTATAAAATTCAGGATTTTAATAAATGTTTAAAAAATAAAAATGATGAAAAACTACCTCATTACATTCACGCTGCTGTTTTGTTTGATTGCGGTGCAAAGTACGGCACAAATCAATCCTTATAAATACCATTCACAAAAAAAAATAACAGTTACTAAAGGAGCGGTTGTAAGTGCTCATCCACTGGCAAGCCAGGTAGGGTTACAGATTTTAAAGGCGGGTGGAAATGCAGTGGATGCAGCCATTGCAACGCAGCTGGCGCTGGCAGTGGTGTACCCCGGGGCCGGTAATATTGGTGGAGGAGGTTTTCTGTTAGGCCATTTGAGCAATGGAAAAAATATTGCGATTGATTACCGGGAGATGGCTCCTGCAAAAGCAAGTAGGGATATGTATTTAGATAGTGCCGGTAATCCTCAAATGAATCTATCGCAGGATGGTCATTTGGCTTCGGGTGTGCCTGGTACCATTGCAGGTTTATTTGCCAGTTTAAAATATGGCAAACTACCTTTTAAAAAACTAATTCAGCCGGCGATTGAATTGGCGGAAAAAGGTTTTACTTTATCCGATGCACAAGTGGCGGATTTTAACGAATCAGCAAAAGAGTTTCTGCAATTAAATGCATCCCCGGTTGCATTTGTTAAAAATGGTGGTTTTAAAAAGGGTGATATTTTAATACAGACCGAACTTGCCAACACACTAAAACGAATTCGTGATTTGGGAGCCAAAGGCTTTTACGAAGGTGAAACCGCACGGCTAATTGTTGCAGAAATGCAGAAAGGCAACGGCATTATCACACTGGATGATTTAAAATATTATGTGGTTAAAGAAAGAACAGCCACCCGTTTTGGTTACCATGGGTACGAAATTGTGTCCATGCCGTTGCCCAGCAGTGGGGGTATTTTATTGCAACAAATGCTGGGCATGATTGCAGATAAAAATATTGCGGCAATGAAATTTCAAACTTCGGCGAGTGTGCAATTGATGACGGAGGTTGAGCGCCGGGGTTATGCAGACAGAGCGGCATTTTTGGGAGATGCAGATTTTGTAAAAGTGCCGGTAAAAACACTCGTAAGCGCTGCCTATTTAAAACAGCGGATGGCCGATTACGATGCCACTAAAGCCGGCAACAGTAAAGCAACCGCTGCTGGTAATATTACCGAAAGTGAAGAGACAACGCATCTTAGTGTGATAGACGCAGCTGGTAATGCAGTTAGTGTAACCACAACGTTAAACGGACATTTCGGTAGCCGAACGGTGGTAAGTGGTGCAGGGTTTATTTTAAATAATGAGATGGATGATTTTAGTGTAAAGCCCGGTGTGCCCAATATGTACGGAGCGGTTGGCAACGAAAAAAATGCAATTGCCCCCGGCAAAAGGATGTTGAGCAGTATGACACCAACCATTGTATTGAAAAACAATAAGCCCTACCTGGTGGTTGGCACGCCGGGCGGTACCACCATACCTACCAGTGTTTTTCAAAGTATTGTTAATGTAATTGACTTTGGCATGAGTGCCGAAGATGCAGTTAACAAACCCAAGTTTCACCACCAGTGGCTGCCGGATTTGATTTTTATTGAAAAAGATTTTGATGCTGCTACCATTACAGCGCTTGAAGCAATGGGCTATAGAATAAGCAAACGGGGTAATATTGGCCGTACAGAAATGATTCAGGTAAAAAATGGTAAAATCATTGCAGTGGGTGATAAAAGAGGGGATGATGCTGCTGAGGGTTATTGATTTTTCTAACGATTTTTATAGCCGGGTATCAGGAATAAAATTTTCTTGATTTACTATTTTAACGGACAATAATTTCATCATGCAGACTATCGCAACCACGTTTTTACAATCTGCCATCAAAAGGCTTTTGTATTATAAAGATTTAGGCGACAAAACACTCAGCAGGTTAAATGATGCTGATTTTCATTTTCAACCCAATGAGGAAAGTAACAGTATTGCCATTATTATTCAGCATGTAAGCGGTAATATGCTAAGCCGGTGGACGGATTTTTTAACAACAGACGGGGAGAAGGAATGGCGGCAAAGAGATGCAGAATTTGAATTACAAAATTTGTCTAAAAATGAGTTGATTGATATGTGGAAAAAAGGCTGGATATGTTGCATCAATACACTACAATTAATAACTCCGGATGATTTACTAAAAACCATCACCATACGGCAGGAGGCATTGTCCGTAACAGATGCCATTAACCGGCAATTAGCCCATTATCCCTATCATGTAGGACAGCTGATTTATATCGCAAAAATCGTTCAAAGCCATCAGTGGGAATCATTGTCCATTCCCAGGAAAAAATAAAAGGTGAATCTGGTGCTAAATTTTTGGTATTGAATTTGCCTACCAAAAGCGTTTCGCTATTTTTACCCAAATTCTACTGTTACACTGCAAAAATTCTGGAAAATATTAAAAAGGTCGTTATTGGCGCTGCTGCTGCTGATAATATTGTTGTATGGTGCCGTGCATTTGGTTTTTGTACAAAACTTTTTAACAACTAAAATTACCGGGATATTAAGTGAGAAACTAAATACCACCGTAAAAATCGATCATATCAATTTTAGTTTTTATGATAAACTCGATTTAAGGGGTTTACTGGTAAAAGACCATAATAAAGACACGCTGCTGTATGCCGGCAGCGCCAAAATTAACATCACCGATTGGTTTTTTTTCAAAGATAAAGTGGTACTTAAATATGCCTCTCTCAGCGATGCCAAATTAAATATGCATCGCACAGATTCTGTATGGAACTACCAGTTCCTGTTAGATTATTTCGCCAGCCCTAATAAATCAACTAAAAAGAATAAGGTTGAGTTTGATATTAAAGAGATTCATCTTACCAACATTCAATTTAACCAGGTTGATAAGTGGATAGGAAAAGATCAGATAGGTGTTGTAAAAAAAATGGACTTGCTGGCAGATACAATGGACTTCAACAAAAAGCGTATCTGGATCAATTCGATATATTTTGATGAACCTTTTTTCCTGATATCCGATTATACCGGTAACAGGGATAAACTTGGATTAACTGTTGCCCAAAAGAAAACCGTTGCGTTGCCTAAGGATAAAACGTTGCGCTGGAATCCTGACGGCTGGGTGTTGAACTTAAAAATTCTTCATATAGAGAACGGCACTTTTTTAAATGATAATGAAACCGATCGAACTGCCTATGTTGATCAGTTTGATGGCAGCCACTTATTCTTTAGTAAAATCAATGGCACCCTTAACAATACTCATTTTGAAAAAGACACGCTGGTTACAGAAGGTAGTTTATCTACCAAAGAACGATGTGGTTTTGAAGTGAAAAAACTACAGGCTCATATTAAATTTACGCCGGAAAAAATGGAATTTAGCCAGCTCGATTTGGTTACCAACAAAAGCAGGCTGAGTAATTATTATGCTATGGGGTACCAGCATTTTAATGAAGATATGGGGCACTTTCTTCATAATATAAAGCTGGAGGGCAACTTTAGAAACAGCGAAATCAATAGCGATGACCTTGCCTTTTTTGCACCGGAATTAAAAAACTGGAAAAGAGTTGTAAAAATTAACGGGGTTGTCAAGGGCACAATTGATAATTTATCTGCAAAGAAAATGTTGTTGCAATCCGGTAACAGCGTTGTAAACGGAGATCTTGTAATGCAGGGCCTGCCGGATATTGAAAATACTTTTATCGATTTTAAAGCCAATAATATTCAAACAAATTACAATGACCTGGCTGCACTTTTACCGGCATTAAAGCAGGTAACGCAGGTTCAGCTGAATAAATTGAACAGCATTCAGTTTAAAGGAAACTTCACTGGTTTTATCAACGATTTTGTGACTTTTGGAAATATCAGTACCAACCTCGGCAATATTACCGGCGATCTCAATTTAAAATTACCGGACAATAAGCCTGCAGTTTATTCAGGAAAATTATCAACCCAGGGTTTTCAACTGGGCCAGTTTTTAAACGAAGCACAATTGGGCGCTATTACGTTTAACGGAAAAGTTAAAGGCAGCGGCATATCTGCAAAAAGTATTAATGCCAATTTTGATGGCGATGTAAGGAGTGTGAGTTATGGCGGTTATAATTATCAAAACATCATCATTAGGGGAGATTTTAAAAAGAAATTATTTAAGGGACAGGCAAGTATTGATGATCCTAATTTGAAAGTTGAAAATTTGACGGGTATCATTGATTTAAATAATAAAGTGCCACAGTTTAATTTTGATGCCACGCTTGCCAAAGCAAATTTTTATAAGCTTGGATTTTCTAAAGATAGTTTTGATTTAAGCGGGCATTTTAATTTGCAATTTGAAGGTAGTAACATCGATAACTTTTTAGGCACTGCAGAAATACGGGATGCAAAATTGCTGCACAATGGGCTGCCATTATCATTCGATTCGTTGGTATTGCAATCACAAATTATCAACGATCAAAAATATTTATCCCTCCGCTCCAACGAAGTAAATGCATCTGTCGTCGGCAAGTTTAATATACGAGAGTTGCCCGATGCATTTAAGGTTTTTCTTAGCCGCTATTACCCGGCCTATATAAAAAAGCCAGCCTACACAGTTAGTGATCAGGATTTTAAATTTGACATACAAACCGGCTACATTGATCAATACATTCAATTGCTGGATAATAAATTAAAAGGATTTAACAGCAGCAACATCAGCGGTAACCTTCAATTGAAAAACTATCAGCTAAATGTAAAGGCCAATATACCCGACTTTAGTTACGATGGTAAAGTCTTTAATAATATCCGGCTGGAAAGTAGGGGAGGGTCGGATTCGCTGAGTACAAAAATCGCTGTAGATGATGTGGCTTTAAGTGATAGCTTTCATCTACCTGCCACCAATTTGTCCTTTATTTCTTTTAAAGATACCTCTATTGTTAGTTTGCAAACCAGTGCCAGTAAAACAATCAGCGAAGCTTCTCTTAATGCAAGGTTGATTACGTTGAGTGACGGCATCAATGTTCATTTTTATCCATCTTCGTTTATCCTGAATGATAAAAAATGGACGCTGGAAAAAGATGGGGAAATTGCTTTTAGCAAATCGCAGTTGAGTGCCAGTGAGGTAAAGTTTATACAGGGTCAGCAGCAAATTACCATTTTTACAGAACCTTCTGCCACTGGCGATACGCATGACGTAGTGATGGAACTGAGCAAAGTAAGCGTGGATGATTTTAGCGCTCTGCTGATAAAAGAACCACGGCTGGAAGGGCTGTTGTCGGGCAATATCAGAATCAGCGATCCGTTTGGAAAAACCTTCATTGAAAATGATTTATTTATAGAAGAGTTTAAGCTGGACAACGATTCTATTGGCCTGGTAAAAATTGATGGTTCTTACGACCTTGCAAAAGGGGTATTAGCGTTAAAAGCAAAAGCTGATAATAAAGATAACCAGCTTGATATTGATGGGGTATTTAACTTAAAAGACAGTACTTCCAATCAAACGCATGTTGCATTAAAATCAGAAAAGTTTAATCTTTCTATTTTAAACAATTACTTAGGCGGTATTTTTTCTGATATACAGGGTTCGGCCAATACAACGGATCTTACTTTATCGGGAAATGCCCAACATTTTTTGCTTACAGGTACTGCCAATATAAATGAAGGCTCGTTAAAAGTGAATTTTACACAATGCAAATACAAGTTTAAAAACGAAAGCATTGTTTTTAATCCGGATGAAATTGATTTTGGCAAAATTGAACTAAAAGACACGTTGAATAACACTGCCCAACTTAGTGGTAAAATGTATCATCGTTTTTTCAACAATATTGAATTTGACAACATCCTGCTGGAAACCGACCGGATGCTGGTGTTAAACACTACCAAAAAAGATAACAGCCAGTTTTATGGAAAGGTAATTGGCAAAGCAACCCTATTACTTACCGGTAAGGCTGAGAATATCCAGATGGACATTAAGGGTGAACCAAGCAGAAGAGATAGCAGCCATATTTATATTTTAAGCGGCAACAGTGTTGAAAATGGCACCATTGATTATATTGATTTTATCCAGTTTGGTGAAAAAATGGATCAGGATTTCAAAGCAAAACTTTCTACCAACATAGTGGTGAATATGGAATTGAGGGCCAACCCATCCTGTAAAATTGATGTTATTCTCGATGAGGTAACAGGAGATATTATTAAAGGTGAAGGGGAAGGCTTGCTGAAAATACGAGTGGGTAATAAAGAGCCTTTAACTATTAATGGCCGGTACGAAATCACCAAAGGTGAATACACGTTTAACTTTCAAACTTTTTTAAAGAAATATTTTACCGTTAGCAGTGGCAGCCTTGTTTGGGATGGTGATCCGTTCCAGGCCAAGATAGATATCAGTGCAGAATACCTTGCCACCGGGGTTGATTTTAGTAACCTTTCTAATACAACCAGCACCTTTAAGCAAAAAGGCGACTTACGGGTAGTATCACATCTTACAGAAACATTGTTAAAACCCGTTATTGATTTTGAGCTTCAGTTGCCCGCCGGCAGCCCCATCACAGATTTTCTCATCTTAAAAAAACTGCAACAGTTTAAAGAAGATAAAAATGATCTAAATAAACAGGTAACCTCCCTGCTGCTGTTTAATTCATTTATTAATACCAACCAGGGTTTCATCGCTTCGGGCAGTGGCTATAATGTAATTTCCAATACCATTGGCGGGGTAGTATCGGGTGTTATATCGGGTTTTTTCAATAAACTTTTGAGTAAATACATCAAAAACTTAACGGTTAATATCGATATTAATTCAAGTGTAGGATCGGGCACCCAGCTGCAATCAAATGTTGAAAAGTTGCAAGCAGCTGCAAAAAGCAATTTTGTGTATACACTGTTAAACGGTAACCTGATAATAACAGCTGGTATTAACCTTGATTATAACAATCCCTACACTACCGCCAACCGTAACAGTAATTTACTGGTAACGCCCGATATTATGGCTGAGTTTATTTTAACCAAGGATGGCAGGGTAAGAGTAGTAGGATTTAATCGCACTAATTACGATCTGGTAGGCCAACGAAACCGAACAGGTATAAGCCTTTCCTTTAGACGAGATGCAGATAAA
>JANYCA010000006.1 GCA_025360525.1 Chitinophagaceae bacterium
TATCAATCCAGTTTTTATGGTACAATAAATGTTCAAATGAGTGGGGCGGATAAGGGTTTTGCATAGATGCATCAACATCATCCTGGCGATGATAATCAAGTACACAGGCATCAAAAATGGTATTGCAGCTATTACTGGTCATTTAAAATAGATTAATTGAAATTAGTTGACTGGTTCAAATTCAGCCATAGCTGAAATAGTTTTACCAACTGAGTGTGCTGCAAAAGTACCGCCAAAAAAAGTATGTGCTAATTGCTTTTTTTCTGCTGCACTGCAATAAAATACAAAGGAATTCCTATCAATGTAATAATGAGTCCCGGCCAGGTAAATTGAGGTTTATAAATGATGAGTAAGCTGCAAAAACTAATGCCCATCAAAATATAAATAACAGGCAACACCGGGTAGCCAAAAGCTTTATACGGCCGGTCAGCATCCGGATATTTTTTTCGTAAGATGAAAATTCCAGCGATGGTGAGCACATAAAATATAACAACAATAAAGGAAACCATATCCAGCAAATCGCCATATTTTCCGCTCAGGCACAAGGCACTCGCCATGGCGCATTGAATCCACAAAGCCCATTGCGGCACCCTGTTTTTATTGAGTGTGCCAGCTTTTTTAAAAAACAGTTTGTCGTTTGCCATGGTGTAATAAACCCTGGCGCCGGCCAGTATTAATCCATTGTTACAACCAAAAGTAGAAATCATAATCATTACTGCAATAATGATGGTACCGCTACCGCCAAAGATGGCTTCAGATGCACTAAGGGCAACCCTGTTATCCTTTGCAAAAGCCAGCTCATGTAAGGGAACCGTAGCCAGGTAAACAATGTTGATTAGCAGGTATATCACTGTTACTATCAGCGTTCCAAGAAATAAGCTTAGCCCGATATTTCTTTTTGGATTTTTTATTTCGCCTGCAATAAATGTTACATTGTTCCAGGCATCGCTGCTGAAAATACTACCTACCATGGCACTTGCGATGGCCCCCATAGCCACACCAGTTGCCAAAGGTTCCAGGCTAATAATGCCATCTGTTTTTGTAAGATGCTTTAAGGTCCATGCATCCTTCCAGTTAGCTGTCCACACATCCCATTTAAAAGCAATAAAACCGGCTATAATCAATCCAAAAAGGGACACCAGTTTGGTGGTTGTAAAAATAGACTGGATGGCTTTTCCTGCCTCAATGCCTCTTGTATTGATGTAGGTTAAAAATACAATCAGCAGGATGGAAACCAACTGTGCGTAGTGAATAGTAAGCCCTGCAATTTTAAACGTATTGGCATCTTCCCATGCAAGTGCCGGAAAAAAATACCCGGCAAATTTCGCAAACCCCACGCCAACAGCGGCAATAGTGCCAGTTTGAATCACAGCGAAAAAACTCCAGCCATATAAAAACCCAATGAGTGGATTGTAGGCTTCTTTTAAGTAAACATATTGTCCGCCAGCCTTAGGATACATGGCACTTAATTCCCCATAACTCAATGCGGCAGTTAACGTCATTAGGCCTGTAATTACCCATGCAGCCAGCAGCCATCCGGCACTGCCAACATCTTTAAGCATATCGGCACTTACTATAAAAATTCCGGAGCCAATCATAGAACCGGCAACAATCATGGTTGCATCAAATAAACCCAGCGATGGCTTAAAGGCAGTTTTCGAGGTTTCATTGTCTGTTAAATTGGAGGCATCGTTTTGGAGCATAAAAAATCCCGTTTTGGTTAAACGGGGTCAAGATAAATAATTTGAATGGATTTTATTACTTAGCCTTCTTATTCATTCTTTCATTGAGGCCTTTAATAATTTCGTTGGTAATATTTTGGGTTGAATCTTTAAAGAATAAATAATCAAATCCACCGCCCGTTGCAAGTATATAGGAATACCTTTTGTCCTTATTGTATTCATTCAAAAAATCTTTCAGGGTTACCTGAACGTCCTCCATTATTTTCCCGCCTTTTTCTGCCAACCGCTGTCCCTTTGATTGTTTTGCTGCATCCAACTCCTGTTGACGCTGTATCCATTTGGCCTGAAATGCTTCTGCCTCCGTTTGCGTTATAGAATTCCCCCTTTTAATGAAATTATTTTTATCCGTTTCCTGCTGGCGGCAAGCGCTTTCGTATTCATGCAAAATCTGCTTTTGTTCCAATTCCAGTTCTTTCTTTCTTTCTTTAATAAAAACAACATTGTTATTAAGGGAATCAAGTTCAACATATGCAATGCCGGGACCTGCACTGCAGGTATCTTTATGACTGTTCGCAAGGTGTTTTCGTGGAGGGTTATTGGTTTTAACACCAGAAAAATGAAGATAATACAACACCCCTACAGCAGCCAGTAAAATAATATTAAATAGAATGGAAAATTGCTTCATGCCTGGATTTTAAATAAAAAAGCAATTTAGGAACAAATTGATAGTTTGCAACAATTGAGTAATATATTTTAGGAAAGGGTTAACAGGCCGAAAAACCTACATAGCTAAATATACCTGATTTGGGATAAGAAATTTTGGGTGCATTTCAAATTAGCTACGCAGTATGGCTGCAAAAAAGCCCATATACACCGAATGATTGACCTCACCCCCAACCCTTCTCCGAAGGAGAGGGGAGCCTGACTCTAAAAATTAGGCAACTCATTTTTATTGACTACCAGTAGGTTAGCAATGGTGTATATATAATTGTCGCCGTTTGGTGGGGACACCAAACGGGGCGTCCGCCGTGGGCAGCGTCCCCACCGCCCACTAAAAACCTGGTATTGCGACAAATTGAAATAAAACCGGAATTTTCCAACTATATACAAATGTAACAACTATGATAAAAGTTGAAAATCATCCTAGCTTATTGCAGATATTTAGATTGATAAATTTTATCCACCCCTGCCGTTTTTACGGCGTATGCAAATCCCTTTTGAATTGAGTACCCACCATGTTGCCCATTTTTATTAATGGCCACAAAACCCACCTGTATGTCTTTTGCTTTGGCAGGATTTAATTTTACAATCCGCTCTACGGCTTTCTTGCAGGCCAGCTCCGGGCTATAGCCGTTTCTCATGTATTCCACCACGAGGTGCGTACCGCAAATACGGATAACTTCTTCACCTACACCGCTTGATGTGGCGGCGCCAATTTCATTATCAACATACAGACCAGCCCCAATCCCTGCCGAATCGCCTACACGACCATGTATTTTAAATGCCATGCCGCTGGTAGTAACGCCGCCCGATAAATTCCCGCTGGCATCCATTGCTATCATCCCCATGGTGTCGTGGTTAGGTCTGCCATCCTCAAAAAAGAAAGGGGCAAAAGGACCATTTTCTTTTTTTGATGTATTAACTGCGGTTTGGTTTTCAATATTAATAACCGGTTTATATTGATTTTTCTTGAGCCATTGTTCATAAGCTTTTTTTGCATCTTCCGATAAAATAGCCGGCTCTTTGGGAAACCCGTTTTCAAGTGCAAATTGCTGAGCACCGTTGCCAACCAGCAATACATGGGGCGTATTTTCCATTACTTTACGGGCTACTGATAAAGGGTTTTTAATATGCTCCAAACCTGCTACAGCACCGCAGTTGGCGTGTTCGTCCATTATGCATGCATCAAGGGTAACAATACCGTCCCTGTCGGGATAAGCACCCAATCCCACACAGCAGGATATTTTGTTTTCAATATATATAGCTCCTTTTTCAATGGCATCAACGGCACGTCCTTTAGCTGACAGCACGTGCCATGCCGCAGCGTTTACATTTTTACCTTCATCCCAGGTAGATACCATGATGGGCTTGGTGGTGAATATGCCAACCGCTTTTCCAGGTAATCGAAATGATAATAAAGGGGCAGTAAAAGCAGATAATTGCAGGAATTTTCTTCTGCCAATAGTATAGGACATAGCTAGATTTTAATTGTAGTGGAATTATTTTGCTGAGAAAGTTTTTTAATCATTTCGGAATTAAGCGTATCGGCATACATCCCGTAAGCACTCGTTATGGTGCCTTTTATTGTTCCGTCTTTTGATTCGATGGCATACACAATGTCTTGATCAGAAGGATTGGTGTCACCCTCAAAACGATAGGTTTCTACAATTTCAAATTCATGTGGATTCAAGCAGATGTCCACTTCTTCACATTTTATGCTGTCGAACGAAATGTTAAAATCGAGGGTAAAACCTTTTTCTTTGAGACCTTTTAAAGCGCCCACCACAGTATCATAATATTGCATAGCGATTGTTTTGAATAAAGTTAGCTATTTGTTTTATGGGTAAATAAAATTTTTACCTGTTACGATATTTTGGGTAAAGAAAATACAAATAAACTACATGAATATCTACTTCCGATAAACGGATGACGTTGTAGATTGGTGGAGCAGCTGCTGGTGGTTAGTCCTGTTATCTAAATGTTTTTTTATTACAACGAAGCAGATAAGTATCAGTACAATTAAAATGATGGTAAGTAAGTATACGTGGGGATTATCCTGCCAACGATGCTTTTTTCTTTTAGCGTTTTTTGCCAGATGTTTTTGTAAGCTTGCCTGCAGTTCCTCCAGGTGTATAGGAATGTTTTTTTTACTATCAATTTGTTGCAATCCTTCAATGGCGTCATTCATAAATGCATCATCGGCCATCGTTTTTTCAACCTCGTGCATGTTTGATTTTGACAACTGATCGCTCAGGTAGGCAAGCAATTGCTGGTTGTCAATATCTTTATTGCTGTTAGATAATATGTCTTTAAAATTATTGCTCATTTTCTTGCAAACGCTCCAGCATTATTTTCAAATTTCTTTTACCGTTTTGAATATAGCTTTTTACCTGTAAAAGCGAAAAGCCTGTAGCAGCAACTATTTCCAGGTAGCTTTTTTTGTGCAGGTAAAACAAAGTTACACATTGTTGCTGTTCCTTATTGAGCTGGCTGAGGGCCTGCTCCATGTTGGTAACCAGTAAATCATTTTCCAGTAATTTTTTTGTATCTGCCCGTTCATCGGCGGTAGCATGTAGCTGTTCGTTTATTTCAACGGGCAGCCTGTTTTTGTCCCTAAGCTTCATCAGGCAATGATTTTTAGCCACCATGTAAACCCAGCTTTTAAAATAATCAACCTTGTACTTATGAAGTTCTGTAAGGGTTTTTAAAAATACCTGTTGCACACTGTCTTTAGCTTCCTCCTCATTTTTTAAATACTTCATGCAAACACCTAACAGTAAAAGGGTGTAGCGGTTAAGCAGAATACCCAACCACTCATTATTTTTATCTTCATAAAAATGGAGCAGTAGTTGCTGATCGTCAATATGTTTATATTTTTCCGGGTTCAACATAATGGGCTGTACAGCTAAGATGTAAACTTAGGAGTTTTTCCATAAGG
>JANYCA010000023.1 GCA_025360525.1 Chitinophagaceae bacterium
GTAGAATCAAAAAACATCCTATAATACATCAACCCCCTGCTTTACAAACTAAAATGGAAATGTAGGCAAGTGTAAGCAGAAGTTAGATACCTAAAAAAATAATGATAACTTTAAAAAATTATCTCGGACAACAATAATTAATAACCATTAAAACAAAAAAATGAAAGTAGCAGTAGTAGGCGCCACTGGCCTTGTGGGCAGCAAAATGTTGCAGGTGCTGGCAGAAAGAAATTTTCCGGTAACCGAAATTATACCTGTAGCATCTGAAAGATCTATTGGTAAAAAAGTAATGTTTAAAGAAAAAGAATTTACGGTAGTTAGCTACCAGGATGCTATTGCTGCAAAGCCGGCCATTGCTATTTTTTCTGCAGGAGGTGGTACTTCATTAGAATTGGCACCATTATTTGCAGCAGCAGGTATTACTGTTATAGACAACTCCAGTGCCTGGAGAATGGACCCTACAAAAAAATTAGTGGTGCCGGAAGTTAATGCACATGTGCTTACTGTTGACGATAAAATTATAGCCAATCCTAACTGCTCTACCATTCAACTGGTGGTGGTATTAAAGCCACTTCATGATAAATATAAAATTAAAAGGGTAGTAGTTAGTACTTACCAAAGCGTAACCGGAACTGGTGTAAAAGCAGTAGACCAGTTAATGAATGAGCGAAAGGGTATACAGGGCGAAATGGCGTATAAATATCCTATTGATTTAAATGCCATTCCACAGATAGATGTTTTTCTGGAAAACGGATACACCAAGGAAGAAATGAAGATGACCAACGAAACCACAAAAATAATTGGGGATGATACTATAAAAGTTACTGCAACAACGGTAAGAATTCCTGTAATGGGCGGCCACAGCGAAAGTGTGAATATTGAGTTTGAAAACGATTTTGACCTGGCTGAATTAAGAGCTTTATTGAGCAACGCTCCCGGTGTAATTGTACAGGATGATATTGCCAACTTCATTTATCCGATGCCGCTTACAGCGCATGAAAAAGACGAAACTTTTGTAGGCAGAATAAGAAGGGACGAAACTCAACCCAACACACTTAACTGCTGGATTGTAAGTGACAACCTACGTAAAGGAGCCGCCACCAATGCTGTGCAGATTGCAGAATACCTGGTGGAAAAAAAATTGGTATAGAGTTAAAAAAGCTTAAAAAAAATTCCGGATTGTGCGTCCCAGGGAGGTAATCAATCCGGATTTTTTTTTCGTTTACAATGCGGTTCATTCCCAACCAGCTATTCTGTATTAAATAGCATTGCAGTGTAATCTCAGCAATATCGAACCACAATTGTAACTCCCAATTCAAAATAAAGCTGTACATTCGAATATATCAATCGGTTAATCCCTATTCACTTTCCAATCCTTCGAAATAACAATCTACCACTAATATTCTTTTTGCCTGCCAGATTTTAAATCTTATCCTGTTAATTTTTTTAAGTTCCGATATTCAATATCCTGTTTACAAGTTGATTTTTTTGTTGATTTTGCAATGCGTTGATAAATTGTAATTTGATGTAACCATCAAAGAAATACCAATTAATATTTCCAAACCATTCAATCATTATTCACGTAAATACAACTTTATGCAAAACGTTTACACCGCTTACACCAAAGTAATAGAAGGCACCACTTATTTTTTCATTAAAGAATTTTTAGTGTTTCCAGAGTTGAAAAATGTGCCCCCGATTTTAGAAAAATACGGTATGCATACCGATTTTGATAAAGCCTGTGGCATCGCTTCCCTGCACGACCCACAAATAAAAAAACAGTTACTGGCACAAATGGAAAGTCATACCCCGTTGGCTAAGGTGATTGAAATTGATAATGTCAGTTACATGGGAAAGATGTCTTCAGGCAGTTAAGTCTGTCGCTGCGCTTTATTTGCTTACATGGTTCCAGCCTTGCGCTACCAGCGCATGTTTGTTACCACCCCTTGTTATTAAATGGCTTCCTTCCTCAGGTGCTGTCATGTAGCCTATTACACTTATCTGTTCACTTAATAATAGTTTTTCATAATCGGCCTGTGCAATGGTAAATAGCAGTTCATAATCTTCACCACCACTTAAGGCACATGCTGTAGGGTCAAGTTCCAGTTTATAGGCATATTGCCGTGCCTCTTCATTAATGGGTATTTTATCTTCATACAGCACACAACCTAGGTTACTTTGCTTGCAGATGTGGAGTATTTCACTGCTAAGTCCATCACTAATATCAATCATGGAAGTAGGCATTATTTCTGAATCACTTAAAAATTCTATGATGTCTTTTCGGGCCTCCGGTTTTAATAGTTTGCCTACTATGTAAGCCTGATTTTCCAAATCGGGTTGTATACCGGTTTCGGAATATACTTTCTTTTCTCTTTCAAGAATAGTAAGGCCTAGAAATGCTGCCCCTAAAAACCCACTTACACAAAGCAGGTCGCTTTTATTGGCAGTACTTCTTTTTACATATTTATCGGGAGAAACTTCACCAATAGCTGTTATAGAAATTATAAAACCTTTTTGAGAAGAAGTAGTGTCACCACCAACCAAATCAACCCCATATTTTTCGCAGGCAGCATAAACACCTTCATAAAATTCGTCTAAAGCTTCCAAGCTAAAGCGGTTACTGAAAGCAATACTTAAGGTAATATGCGTAGGAGTTGCGTTCATGGCGTAAATATCACTAAGGTTTACAACCACACTTTTATAGCCTAAATGCTTTAGTGGCGTGTACATTAAATCAAAGTGGATGCCTTCTACCAGCATATCCGTTGTAACCACTGTTTGCTTACCAAAATTATCAATCACCGCTGCATCATCACCCACGCTTAGGAGGGTGCTGGCATTTCTTATTTCATTGTTTTTTGTAAGATGGTCAATCAAACCAAACTCTCCCAGTGAGGATATTTCTGTTCTTTCGTTGCTCATTAGTATTAAAATTTATAAATAGTAAAAGTAAATTGGATTAAATGGTTTTTCCATTGATAATGCCCAGCAACTCATCATGGATTTTACCATTGGATGCTACAATGCCTGGTTGGTACACAGAATAAGGACTTCCTTTAAAATCTGTTACTTTACCACCGGCCTCTTCAACAATTAAAAAGCCTGCGGCGCTGTCCCATGCTTGTAATTTGTGTTCATAAAAACCGTCAAATCTCCCGGCTGCAACCCAGCAAAGATCCAACGCCGCACTTCCTAAACGCCTTACAGGGACACCTTTACGTATTAGTTTTTCAAATACTTGCAAGGGGCCATTGGACGTATCGAGGTAGGTGTAGGGGAAACCCGTAGCCAGGCAACTGTCAACAACTTTTGTCTTATTGCTTACTGATATTTTTTTGTCGTTTAAACTAGCGCCAAAACCTGTTTGCGCAAAAAAGAATTCATTCATTAAGGGATTATAAACTGCACCCATTATTATTTTGCCATTGTATTCCAGCCCAATGCTTACGCAGCAAATTGGGATGCCATTGGCAAAATTGATGGTACCATCTATTGGGTCAATAATCCATTTATAATCACTGTCCATTTTTATTTCACCCGCCTCTTCACTTAAAATAAAGTGATCGGGAAAATCGTTTTGGATAATACCAAAAATGGCTTTTTCAGCAGCATGATCAGCTTCTGTAACAGGGTTATTGATGCCCTCCTTATTGGTAATTTTAAAATCAGTATTAAAAAAACGCAGCAATTCTTTGGCACCAGCCTCTGTAGCTTTTAGTAAAGTATTTTTTAACATGTTGCAAAGATAAGTATTGCAGGATGGTTGCCTTCTTTTACCGGCGTCTCCAAATAATTTGAGACGATGTATTTTACTAACTGATTGTGTTTTACTTTTGTATTACCATTTGTTGCGGTAAACTTCAACAAAGGTTAATCTTACTTTTAAAAATTAATAAGAATCAACATGTCTGAGATTGCTTCCTTAACTACACCGGTACCCTTAACAGCTAAAGATTTTGTAACCGACCAGGAAGTGCGCTGGTGCCCTGGTTGTGGTGATTATTCCATATTAGCACAAGTGCAAAAAATTATGCCTACCCTTGGCATTCCAAAAGAGAATATTGTAATAGTTAGCGGGATTGGCTGTAGCAGCCGTTTTCCCTATTACATGAACACCTATGGTATGCACAGCATACATGGCAGGGCAACAGCAGTAGCCAGCGGCCTAAAAGCTGCCCGGCCAGAACTAAGTGTGTGGATTGTAACCGGCGACGGGGACAGTTTGAGCATTGGTGGTAACCATACCATTCATTTGCTGCGCAGAAATTTTGATGTTAATATTTTGCTGTTTAATAACCAGATTTACGGTCTCACCAAAGGTCAGTATTCTCCTACCTCCGAAGAAAATAAAATAACCAAAAGCTCTCCCTTTGGAAGTATCGATCATCCATTTAACCCATTGGCACTGGCAATGGGGGCAGATGCAAGTTTTATAGCCAGAACAATGGACCGAGACCCAAAACACCTGCAAGTCATGTTGCTTAGGGCACAGGCACACAAAGGCTCATCGTTTTTAGAGATTTATCAAAATTGCAATATTTTTAATGATGGTGCTTTTGAGGTATTTACAGAAAAAAGCAGTAAGCCGGAAGAAGTGTTGTTGTTAGAGCAAGGCAAACCGTTGGTTTTTGGAGCTACACAAAACAAGGGTATTAAACTGGATGGTTTTAAACCAGTAATTGTTGAAATTGGTAAAGATGCTGCGCTGGAAGATTTATGGGTGCATGATGATAAAGATTTTTATAAGGCACAGATACTTATCCGCATGTTTGACGATCCAAGATTGGAAGGACATTTACCAAGGCCTTTTGGTGTGTTTTATGAAACAGACAGGGCATGTTACGAAGACGGAATGACCATGCAAATAGAAGAAGTTATTGCTAAAAAGGGAAAAGGTGACCTTGATAAATTATTGAGAGGTAACGAAATCTGGACAATTAATTAGGTAATTATCACTATAATTTTTTATAGAAGAACGGTTGCTGTTTCAGCAGCCGTTTTTAGTTTTGTGTATTCAGATTATTCAGGTTGCCCCAGTTTTTTTATCCTCCGGTTCATTACATAAAACCAGACTGGAGGCACCAGTGCCATTAACATACTGCCGGGGTAGCCGGTAGGTAACTGGGGTGCATTGGGATGGTGCTGCAAAATTTGATATTTGCGGCTTGCCATATAATGATGATCGCTGTGGCGGCTGAGTTCAAACAACATGAGGCGGCCAAGAATATGATTGCTGTTCCAGCTATGCTGTGGTAAGGCCCGCTCAAATTTACCTGCAGCAATTTCCTTTCTTTGCAGGCCGTAATGCTCAATATAGTTAACCGTTTCCAACAATAAAATCCCAATAAATGCTGCTATTAAAAAATACAACATCACCGTAGGGCCAAAAAATAAATAAATGGAAACAACCAATAGCAATTGAATAAACTGTGCCTGCAGCATTTCATTTTTCCAATGCAATTTGGGCAGGCCGGATTTTGTTATTTCATCGTTGGCAATTTTCCAGGCACCTAGGTAAGAATAAGTAATGGTGCGGAAGTAGAAAAGATAAACCGGTTCATTGTAATGTGCGCTGCTGGGGTCTTGTGGCGTAGCTACATTTTTGTGGTGACCTTTATTATGCTCAATAAAAAAGTGCATGTACAACGAAGTAAGAAGGGAAGCTTTTGCCAAACCTTGCTCAAATTTATTTATTCTGTGACCAAGTTCGTGCGCTACGTTAATGCCAAATGTGCCACAGAGTAAGCCCATCGTTCCAATTCTTCCGGCAATATCCCAACCACTGAGGTTTGAATTTTTAAAGCTTTGGAGAAAAAAGTACAAAGCCACATACTGAAGCAATACAAAAGTGTAAAGCATATAATCATACAACCTGTCTTTCTTAATTACTTCTTCTGCTGCTTTGTTTAGGTTTTTTCCATCTGGTTTAATCAGTAACTCCGCTATGGGTACTAATACCCATGCGTACAAAAGCGTTGCCCACACAATTAGCCCGGTACCGGTAAAAGATAAAAAGGCCAGCACATACATCGTGATGGGAGACAGGTATTTAAATGCACGGATATTCATACAGCAATTTTTTGAATAGTCAAGATAGCATTAACTATACAGAATATTTAATTCGGTTTAAAGGTACAAAAAAGCGAATTTTAAGCAGGTAACAATGCAGGGATATTTTGTGTCTGCGGTAAAAAAAATAGCCCCGGTAAATTAATACCAGGGCCATCAATTATAAATGTGTCTTTAAAGTTTTATTTATCCTGCTTTATGGCAATCCGATATAATACAAAAGCCATGAACAGAAAAAACAACACTCCTAACAGCTGGTAAAATTCATGTCCTATTAACTGGCTAAATCCCATTTCGAGGTTCAACTTATTAAGGAAAGCTGCGGGCCCGTCAAACCCAGCCATGATGGCGAATATTACCCCTGCAACTGCACCCCCCGCAACCAGGCCCGTAGCAAACAAATTACCTTTGCCTAACTCATCATCCTCTGCACTCACTTTTATTTTTTTCCTTTTCTGGTACATATCCGCAAGGCCTCTTACGGCACCTCCTGCAAAAATGGGTAAGGTAGTACTCAGCGGCAAATAAGCGCCCACTGCAAAGCTCAGCGATTTAATCCCACATAATTCCATTACTATGGCAAGAAAAACACCGGCCAGCACAAACTGCCAATCAAGATTAAACGACAATATTCCTTTGGCTAAAGTTGCCATTAATGTGCCTTGTGGTGCAGGATAAAACTCACTGCCGATGGCATGTTTGGTTACGCCTTTAGCAATCATTGCAGCCGTGGGCGTATCCAAAAACTTAACAGTTAATCCAATTACAATGGATGAAACAATGGCTCCAACAAAGAGGGCAATTTGCTGGTTACGGGGAGTAGCACCCACAATGTATCCGCTCTTTAAATCCTGTGAGGTAGCACCGGCATTAGCAGCGGCAATACAAATCATTCCGCCCACTACCAGGGCCATTGGTTCGTAGGCTTTACCCGTCCATCCCACTGCAATAAAAATTAAACAGGTTCCCATCAAAGTTGCAATCGTCATTCCGCTGATAGGATTATTGGACGATCCAATGAGCCCAACAATACGGGAAGAAACGGTAACAAAAAATGCTCCGAATATTACCACCAGTAAACCAATTAATAATTTTTGTGCGATGCTGTCTCCGGGCAATTGAGGTAAAAAAGCCATTAATAAAACAAGGCCAATGCTCCCAAACAATACCACTTTAATATTAAGGTCCTTGTCGGTTCTTAACACTTCACTGGTTGATCCGTCAGTATTTTTTTCGATGCTTGCAAAACTTCCTTTAAAAGAGGAAACGATGGTGGGAATTGTTTTTATCAAAGTGATAAATCCACCGGCAGCTACTGCTCCAGCTCCAATCTGCCGAACATAAGCGTAATAAACTGCTGCCGAAAAATCAGCAAAAGTATGTGCCGCAGGATCCCAGCCGCCTTTACCACCGGCTGTTAGTAAATCTTTTAAGTAGCCCAATTTTATAAGTTGTGCAGCAATAATATCGGGTGCTACCAATTTTGATAATAAGGGGATCATTACCATCCATGCAAACACACCACCGGCAACTAACACTCCGGCAATTTTTGGACCAATGATATAGCCAACCCCTAAATACTCAGGTGTAATTTCCCCACTCACTTTGGCACTTTGTAAATATTTACTTGTTTGTTTGGTAATGTAGGCAGGTGTTTCTGCAATTATGTGAAACACTTTTTGAAGTATGGCATAAGAAAAGGCAAAGCCCAATCCATAAAAAGCAGTCTTTGCAAAATCGCCCCCTTTTTCGCCCGCCTTTAATACATCGCCGCAGGCCGTTCCCTCAGGATAAGGCAGGGTTTCATGTTCTTTTACAATCAATGAACGCCTAAGTGGAATCATCATTAATGTACCCAGTATTCCACCAAATATCGCTAAGGTTAATATGGTTATATAATTAAAGTATTTTTCTCCTCCGCCATCACTTAAAAATAAAAAACCCGGTAAGGTAAATACAACACCTGCTGCAATACTTTCTCCGGCACTTCCCGTGGTTTGAATAATGTTATTTTCCAGGATAGTGGTTTTAAAATACTTGCGGCCCAATGTAATGGCAATTACAGCAATGGGGATAGAAGCCGACACGGTAAGTCCGGCTTTTAAAGCAAGGTAAACAGTAGCTGCGCCAAAAATAACACCGAATAAGCTTCCTAATAAGATAGACTTAACGGTAAGTTCAGCCATTTTACTATCAGGCGATACAAAGGGTTGAAATGTTTTCTTTTCAGACATAACCAGAAGGTAATTTTTTAAAAAAGGAAGATAAATAAAAAGGGCGATAAGTGTTGTATCGCCGGTAGTTCAAAAAATGCGTTTAATCGTTTTGTGCAGTAGCTTCATCCACTACTTTGGATAATCTTTTGGCTAGCGGGAATATTAAAAAACCGGCAATGATTGCAGCAATGGCACTTATGGCAAAAAAGCTGGCTTTGTTATCGAACTGGTCCCAAAATCCAGCCAGTATGCCAGATATTTTTCCGCCTAAAGATGTTGTTATAAACCACCCACCCATCATTAATGCAGTAAACCTTCTGGGTGCAACTTTCGATACCAATGATAAACCAACCGGGCTCATAAATAATTCGCTTACTGTAAATACGCCATAGCTGGCAAATATCCATGCAGATGATACTTTACCATGGTAAATGTCGGTAGACAAACAGGCAAAAACCATCACCAGCGATGATAGCCCGGCAATGATGGTACCCCAGGCAAATTTCGATGGAGTGGAAGGCTCTTTTCCACGGGCACGTAGAAAACCAAATAAGCCCACAATTACAGGCGTAAGCAGGATGATCCAAAAAGGATTCATCGATTGATAAATTTCGGTAGACACTAATTTTAAATCTTCACCTTCTGCCGGCCACTTGTCTTTGGGAAGATTTTGAAAATAAGGATTTAATCCAACTGCGGTTTTTACTTTTCCATCGGCACCAAGGCTTGTTCTAAATTGTTCATCAATAACCGGAACCTCCAGCGGCTTGGTATTTACTGTTTGCAAAAATCCAAAGGGAGTGAGTAACTTCTCAGCGGTAGCAGGCGTTTCACGGTAACTATAGGTATCTGCCCAAATGGTAAGTGCGGTGGAATTTTGATTGTAGATATTCCAAAAAATAATAGCAACGCCAAATAAAGTTAGCAAGGTGCCAATACGTTTTTTATCAAGGCCCTGGCATCTTGCCCAAATACCAAAATAGAAAATGATGATGGGGACACAGGCAAAAATGAATGCATCATTCGAATCGGAGCCAATAAGGTTGCCCGGTATCATCCAGCCAATGGTGCCAGCAATAATTGCTGGAGCAAATACATACAAAGCTATTTTCGACATGGCCATATCTTCTTTTTGGACTGGCTTAATTATATCTGCATGCTTAACATGTTTTTGTCCAAATGCAAACCAGATTAACCCAATAATCATCCCTACACCAGCAGCCGTAAATGCATATCCCCAGTTGTAATTATTTCTTAAATAGGCAGCTACAAAATTGCAAATGAAGGCCCCGATATTTACCCCCATATAAAAAATATTATAGGCAATATCTTTCTTTGGTTTTAAATCTTCCCTATTATAAATATTACCCAGCAGGGTGCTTATATTGGGTTTAAAAAAACCGTTGCCAATTATTACAAGACCAAGTCCTGCAAACAATAAAGCATTGCTGCCGGGTATGCCAATTACCAGGTATCCCAAAGCCATTAATGCCCCTCCAAAAAAAATGGATTTTCGATAACCTATGTATCTGTCTGCAATCAATCCTCCAATAAACGGCGTTAAGTATACCAATGCTACATAGGTGCCCACAATATCAATAGAAAGTGCGTTGTCCATTCCTTTGCCTCCTTTATTTGTTGCTCTTAAAAACAACGGCAAAATACCTATCATCAAATAAAATCCAAATCGTTCCCACATTTCTGTAAAGAACAATACATACAATCCTCTCGGGTGCTTAGCGGTTTTTATTTGTTCTGGCATATCGTGGTATTTTGTTTTTGTTAGTGGATATTTTTAGTTCCTCAAAGTAGGTAATTTCTTTTTTAGAAGGCATACATTCTATGCAACATTTAAATTGCAGGAAATAATGGTGCGACCGCTTATAAAAATAATATGGTTTACAGCAGGCACCCGTTTATTTTTGTTGCTCATCTTCAACAAATAAAATTTAAAATTTATATTTAGCACATGAATATTTTTATTATTGGAAACGGGGGAAGAGAGCATGCCCTTGCATGGAAGATAAAGCAAAGCCCACTGAGCAACGAACTCTTTATCGCCCCCGGTAATGCAGGTACAGCCACTGTTGGTATCAATGTAGATATAAGCATTACAGATTTTGATGGCTTGTCTTCCTTTTGTATCAACAATAAGATTGAAATGCTGGTGGTGGGCCCCGAAGAACCACTGGTAAAAGGCATCTGCGATTTTTTTGCTGCAAGTCCAGCTACTCAGCACATATTGGTATTCGGGCCTTCAAAAGCGGCAGCAAGACTAGAGGGAAGTAAAGCTTTCGCAAAAGAATTTATGCAGCGGCATCAAATTCCTACAGCTGCATACAAAGAATTTAATGCTTCCAATTACCAGGAAGGAGTTCAATATATAAAGCAACATACTTTACCAATTGTAATAAAGGCCGATGGGCTTGCAGCTGGAAAAGGTGTGGTAATATGCCAAAACCATATTGAAGCATTGGCAGAATTTGAATTAATGATTCAGCAGGCAAAATTTGGAGATGCCAGTAAAAGAGTTGTAATCGAAGAATTTTTAACTGGCATCGAGTTGAGTGTTTTTGCATTAACAGATGGAAAAAACTATGTATTGCTGCCGGAAGCAAAAGATTACAAAAAGATTGGCAAAGCCGATTCGGGACCTAACACGGGGGGCATGGGTGCAGTGAGTCCGGTGCCTTTTGCCGACGAAGAATTTCTTAAAAAAATTGAAAAACAAATTGTTGTACCAACCATTGCCGGTTTGCAGCAAGAGCAACTGGATTATAAAGGCGTAGTATTTATTGGCATAATAAAAGTGGGTGAAGAGCCTTTTGTAATTGAATACAATTGCCGTTTTGGAGATCCGGAAACAGAAGTAATAATGCCCCGGATTGAAAATGACCTGGTGGAATTATTTATGGCTACAGCACAACAGCGGCTAAACGAAATAACTATTATACAAAATCCGCAAACGGCGGTTACCGTTGTGGCGGTAAGCGGTGGATACCCCAACGAGTACACAAAAGGTAAGGTTATAACCGGCTTAGATGATATCAACTTGCCAGGCACACTCATTTTTCATTCAGGCACTAAACAGGAAGGCGAAAATGTGGTAACCAATGGCGGAAGGGTTTTAGCAATAACATCTTTAGGCGACAATATTAAGGAAGCTTCTGAGCAATCTGTCTATGTGCTGGAGCATCTGTTTTTTGATGACATTTATTACCGGGATGATATTGGTTACGAGTTTTTAAGAGATCAGTAATAAGATATTTGTGCTTCTTATCAACCAGCGTCAAAGTGTAAAATTTAAAACAGCCCGGGTAAAAACTAATTTACTTAGTAACATCCTTGATTGCAAAGGGTTTGATGGCGGAGTTTTTGCACAATGTTTCGGTAAAATGTTGAAAAATAAAGGGTTTCACGTTGTTAATTCAAATTATTTACGTCAACTTTGTTGCTATTAACTTTATCTAATTTTTCTCTATATACAATATGGGTCTATTTAATTTTTTCACCAAGGAAATAGCCATGGACTTGGGAACAGCCAATACCCTTATCATTTTTAACGACGAGGTGGTTGTAAACGAACCTTCAATAGTAGCGCTCGACAGAAATAATCCTAAAAATATTTTGGCAGTGGGTAAAAAGGCATTAATGATGCATGAAAAAACCCATGAAAGCATCCGTACCGTAAGGCCGCTAAAGGATGGCGTAATTGCTGATTTTAACGCAGCTGAGCTAATGATAAGGGAAATGATCAAAATGATCTACCCGAAGAAGCCGTTGTTTGCCCCTAGCTGGCGTATGATGATTTGCATTCCCAGCAGTATTACAGAAGTAGAAAAACGTGCCGTTAGAGACAGCGCTGAGCAGGCAGGTGCCAAAGAAGTTTACCTGATACACGAACCAATGGCTGCTGCACTTGGTATTGGCATAGATGTGGAAGAACCCGTTGGCAATATGATTATCGACATTGGTGGCGGTACTACCGGTATCACTGTAATTGCGTTAGCAGGAATTGTGTGCGATCAAAGTATTCGTATTGCAGGTGATGAATTTACCGCAGATATTATGGAAGCACTTCGCCGCTACCATAGTCTGTTAATTGGCGAGCGTACAGCGGAGCAAATTAAAATTCAGGTTGGCGCAGCTACTAAAGATCTTGATAATCCGCCCGATGATATTCCTGTAAATGGTCGTGATTTGGTAACGGGCATACCTAAGCAGGTATTTGTAAGTTACCAGGAAGTAGCCGAGGCAATTGATAAAAGTATTTTTAAAATAGAAGAAGCTATCTTAAAAGCATTGGAAACAACCCCGCCGGAATTAGCCGGTGATATCTACCGCAGGGGTTTATACTTAACCGGTGGTGGTTCGTTGTTACGTGGACTCGATAAAAGGATTGCTGCTAAAATTAAGTTGCCCGTTCATGTTGCTGATGATCCACTAAAAAGTGTGGTAAGAGGTACTGGTATAGCACTTAAAAACTACGATCGCTATCCTTTTGTAATGAGGTAACTGCTATTGATATTATTAACACAACTGTTTTTTATTTTTAAAAGCACATCAACTTTATGGACCCGGCCAAAGTAATGCTATCAGGCTTCATTGGCGTCGCACTCTTGTACTGTACATCAGGTTTCAGTTTATATAATTGTATTGTCGTATCCCTTTTTTATTATCCTATAATTTGGTCGTATCCGGAAAAGCGTTACCATGTTTTGCCTGTTAGTATTGGTTCAATTGCTGCTATTTCATCCGCTCGCTTTGTTTCGTTTCAAAAGACATGCTCGCTAAAATTACTGGCCATAGGAGGTGCGTCTCATGCGTAATATTTTTTTATTTATCCGCCGGTATTTTAATTTTCTTTTCTTTCTATTGCTGCAGGTTTATTGTATTTATTTAATTATAAACTACAATACATACCACCAGGCAGTAGGTTCTGCCTACATGAATGAATTTACGGGTAGTGTAAACAAGCAGTATAATAAAGTAGATAATTTCCTTCAACTAAATAAAAGCAACGAAGCACTCAAGAAGGAAAATGAATGGCTGCGGAATCAGTTAAAAGCAAATTTCGAAAATCCCGATACAGCCAACCTGGTAATTACAGATTCTATCCCTTTTGATACACTGGGTAATAAACGCAAATGGCTATACCAGGGCGCAAAGGTTGTATCCAACTCCGTAAGTACACAAAATAATTTTGTAGTTTTAAACAGGGGTGCAGGCCAGCAATTGCGTAAAGATGAAGGTGTAATAGATTCCAATAATGGGGTGGTTGGTATTATTACCGAGGTAAGCGAAAATTTTGCAGTCGTAATGAGTTTGTTACACCGGGACAGCAGGATAAGCGGCATCCTCAAGAACGATCCGCTTGGTGGCGGTTCCATTGTATGGGATGGTAAAGAGCCCAACTATCTCTCTTTTATAAACGTAAGAAAAAGTGCCAGAGCCAAAAGAGGCGATACTGTTATTACCAGTGGTATTACTCCTACTTTTCCGTATGGAAAAATGATTGGCGTAATTGACCAGATATACCCCGATAAAAGCACCAATAACTTTGTCATCAAAATAAAATCGGCTGCTAATTTTTATAACCTTCAATATGTTTACGCAATAGATAATGCACAGAAAGACGAAATAAACAGGTTACTTGAAAAAGCAAAAAGTAAAATCAATAACTAGCAATAAGCCTGCAGGAAAATATGAGTACACTGGTAAAAAATATAGTACGCTTTGCATTACTGATACTAATACAATTCTTTGTATTGGATAAAATTCACCTGCACCAGATGGTTACGCCCTATATTTATTTCCTTTTTATTTTGTGGATGCCCTTTAAGTTTAACCGTACCCTGCAAATGGTACTTGCTTTTGCACTTGGCTTTACATTGGATAGTTTTAGGCATAGCCCAGGGTTTCATGCAGCAGCCTGTGTGCTGATTGCTTACATACGGCCTTTTATTATTAATGTACTAATACCACAGGAAGGTGCAGATTCTAATTATGAGGAACCTGGTGCCCGTAGTATGGGTGGCATATTTCCGTACCTGGTGTATGCAGGTTTGCTAACAATCATTCATCATGGTTGGTTATTTTTGTTAGAAGCACTGGAATTTGGAAATGGCTGGTATTTTATTGTAAAAACATTGCTAAGCACTATTATAAGCCTTGCATTAATTTTTATAACAGAGTTACTTTTTTCCCGCAAGCAAAAATTTAGAACCAACACTGTTTAATGAACGCATTTGCACAGGTGGATAGCATGCCATCACACAAAATGCAATGGAGTAAATATCGGTTTGAATATCGTTGAATTGGAAAAGAATAAACAATGACTACTTGCCTGTAAAATGAATGTGCTAACAATTATAATAAACTAAAACACCCCGCTGGCCGGCGGGGACGGGTACTATGTCTGCATTTAATCAAAACCGTAAAAACATAATTATGCTGGTATTTGCCGGCATGTTTTTCATCATTATTTTACAATTGATGAACCTGCAGCTTTTTAGCAGCAAGTATAAAATTATGGCAGACGATCAGGGTAAATTCCGAAAGGTAATTTATCCGGACCGGGGCATTGTATACGATCGCAAGCGCAGGCCCATCTTACAAAATGCCACTATCTACGATTTGATGATTATTCCCAACAAACTGAAGGGAGTAGATACTTTTTCGCTGTGTAAAATATTACAGATAGATACTGCTCAGTTTAATAAAAAAGTGGTAGAAGTAATTATTAAAAACGGCAGAAGCAGATCATCTGTTTTTGATGGCTTGCTAAGTGACGAAAAGATGGCCATGCTCAACGAAGCCATGTACAAGTTTGCTCCGGGTTTTTACCTGCAGGAGCGCCCGGTAAGAAGTTATCCCTATGATGCAGGCGGAAATATATTAGGTTATCTATCTGAAGTGGATACCAATTTTTTAAAAAATCATAAAAATGAAGGCTACCAAACAGGTGATTATGCAGGAAAAACCGGCATGGAGCGTACCTACGAAAAAGTACTAATGGGCCAGCGTGGTATTGAATACTGGAAAAGAGACAATAAAAATAGACTTACAGAAAAGTTGGAAAATGGGAGGTTTGATACGGCCGCAATAGCTGGCCAAAATATGCACACATCCCTTGACATCGAATTGCAGATGCTCGGTGAAAAACTGATGGAAAATAAATTGGGATCGATTGTGGCAATAAACCCAAAAACCGGTGGCATCATCTGTATGGTGAGCAGCCCTACCTTTAAACCCAAATTTTTAACCGGTGCGGATAGAAAAAGACATATCCAGGAATTACTACTCAACCCTGCATTACCCTTGCTCAACAGGTCGGTGGGTGCTACCTATTCTCCGGGGTCAACGTTTAAAACACTGCAGGCTCTTATTGGGTTGCATGAAGAGGTAATTACAACCAACACACAGTTTTCGTGCAGCGGCGCATTTTATGGCTGTGGCGGTGGTCATCCAATGCGCTGTCTCGATTTTGGTACATTTAATTTAAGGAGTGCCATACGGGTTTCTGATAACACTTATTTTGCCAACGTAATGCAAAAGGTAATCACCAATCCTAAATATCCCAACCAGGATAGCAGCCTTGCAGTATGGGCAAGGTACATGAACGCTTTTGGCCTTGGTCATAAACTGGGGGTTGATGTACCTTCCGAAAAAAGAGGACTTATACCAACACCGGCGTACTACGACAAAATATATGGAAAGGGTAAGTGGAATTTCTGCAACTTCCGGTCGGTAAGTATTGGGCAGGGAGAGGTAGATGTTACGCCCATGCAGGTGGCAAACGAAATGGCGTATATCGCCAATAAAGGGCAGTATATCACCCCTCACCTGGTAGATTCAATTGAGGGAGGCGATAAATTTAACATACTTGCCCAGTACCGTCAGCAACACAGTGCTATTGATATTCCCGACAGTATTTTTGAAGCTGTGCATGACGGTATGCAAGGCGTGGTAGATGGAGGAACCGGTATGGCAGCAAAGGTTGCGGGCATAAATATTTGTGGTAAAACAGGTACAGTAGAAAACTATTTCAGGGGTATTAAACAACCAAACCATGCTTTCTTTTGCGGCTTTGCTCCCAGGGAGAATCCACAAATTGCCATTATGTGTGTGGTAGAAAACAGTGGTCGCTTTGGGGGTACTTATGCTGCCCCGATTGTTGGTTTGCTGATAGAAAAATACCTGAAAGACTCTATCACCGAAAAGCCGCGGCTCGACAGAATTGAGCAACTATCAAACCTTAACCTGATTCCCTCCCGGATTTATGCTGCATTAAGAACACAGGATTCTTTGCGTCATGTCAAAGATTCTGCCTACCTGGCGGCCAAAGGTTTTATCAAAGCAATGAAAGATACGTTGGGGATGGATGATGAGGATGAAAAAGATGCCCTTGACAAAATGAAGGCTGATAAAGAAACGGCTAAAAAAGAATTACCTGCCAGGGATAGTAGTACTACCAAACCTAAAGTAAACATAGAAGGCATTTTACCAGGCGATAAAAAGAAACCGGAAACAAAAGACTCGGTAAAATCATAACACTATTTTTAAAATGAAACAAAGAAATCCGGAGATAGGCAAAGGCGTTGATTGGCTGCTGGTATGGCTTTATGCCTTACTGGTATTCATTGGCCTGCTTTGTATTTTTTCTGTGGAATATAGAAGTGGCGACAGTGTTATTCAAAGTTTTCTGGGATTTAAAAAGAACTACAGCAAGCAATTATTCTATTTTATGGCCTGCATTGTGCTGGCTACCTTTATTTTATTAACCGATAGTAAATTATTTACTGCTACCGCTAATCTTAGTTATCTCATTGGAGTGCTGCTGATATTGGCAACTTTTGTAGTGGGTAAAGAGATTAAGGGATCCAAAAGCTGGATACCATTAGGGTTTATGAATTTGCAACCTGTTGAGTTATGTAAAATTTTTGCTTCACTGGCTTTAGCAAAATATTTGAGTATGCAGGAAACTGACTTTGCAAAACCCAAGGCCCAAATGGTAGCGGCAGTATTGGCTTTTTCTCCGGCTGCTTTGTCTATCATGCAAGGTGAAACAGGTCTTGCATTAGTATATTTTTCTTTTCTATTACCCATGTACCGGGAAGGCTTGCCCCCCATCTATTTAATTGCAGGGGTAGCAATGGCTGCATTACTGGTAGTTTCTTTATTATTTTCTACCAAAACATTATTAATTGCTTTTGCAGTGTTGGCAGTACTGTTTATTTATTTTAACCGACGACAGGTTAAAAGAAACAACCAGTTACTAATTGCAACATTTGTAATATGGGGTTTCTGTTCTTTATTTGTAGGAGTTGGTATTCCATTTACATTTAAACATGTTTTTAAACCCTACCAGGCCAACCGGATATTCAGCATGGTGGGGGTTGATAATCCATTTGCAGATAAAAATGCAGTGGAAACAATGAGCCCGGAAGAAGCTAGGGCAAAACAGAAAAAAAATGACCAGCAGAATTATAACGTAAAGCAATCCAAAATTGCGATTGGGTCTGGTGGCTTTTTTGGTAAGGGTTTTTTAAAAGGCACACAAACGCAGGGAGACTTTGTTCCAGAACAACACACCGATTTTATTTTTACTTCTGTGGGCGAAAACTTTGGCTTTATAGGAACCACGTTATTGATCTTAATTTACCTGGCACTTATTTTAAGAATTGTGGTAATTGCAGAGCGACAGCGAAGTACATTCAGTAGAGTATATGCCTATTGTGTTGCCAGCATTTTTTTCTTTCATGTAACCGTAAATGTTTGTGTTACGGTGGGCCTTGCGCCCGTTATTGGCATCACGCTGCCCTTGTTGAGTTATGGGGGATCTTCGTTGCTAACCTTTACTATATTACTTTTTATCCTGGTAAAATTGGATGCAGACAGGCAGATGGTGTTAAGATAGATTTCAGCTGCACTCATACCAACAAATGAAGTTTAGCAGATTTAATTTTACACCGACTTTTAATTTAGCTTCGTGCTCAAACTTTTTTTTAATAACACTCTTTTTACAACCAGAGTCTAAATGCCCCTTTAGGGGACAGGGGTATGCAAATAATTCCATTAAGCGAAGGCGCTTTTACCATCGATAAGACGAAGCAATTTATTCCTTTTAATAAATCAACTGATGATTTGCAACAGCGCAGTATCGGCAGTCTGTTGGTAGAAGTACAACCCTTTTGTATAGTCACTAAAAATGATATTTTAATTATCGACACCGGTCTTGGTTTTAGTAATCCGGATGGTACATTGCAAATACACCAAAACCTGTTGGATAAAGGCATCAACCCCATGGATGTAACCAAAGTATTGATAAGCCATTTACACAAAGATCATTCGGGTGGTATTAGTAAAGAAGATAAGGTATTAGGGCAAAGATTTTTCAGTTTTCCCGCCGCAACTTACTATGTAAACAAAGATGAATTTGAATTTGCAATGGAAAAAGGTAAGCCATCTTACACTCCCGATGAGTTTAGTATTTTAGGTGGTGCAGATAAAGTAATTTTTACAAAAGGAAATGGCGTTATTGATGACTATATCAAGTATGAAGTTACAGGTGGGCACTGCCCGTTTCACCAGGTATTTACAATAGAAGAAGAGGGTGAAATATTATTTTTTGGTGCTGATGTGGCGCCACAACTAAACCAAATGAAAAGCCGTTTTATAGCAAAATATGATTTTGATGGAAAATTGTGTATGGAACTGCGGCAGCAATGGTGGCAGCGGGCACAAGCAGAACACCGCACCTTTTTATTTTATCATGATATTACAACGCCGGTTTTCGTTACCTGATTATACCAGTTTTATCTGAATGTAAGTGGCTAACCTTTTATAAATACATTAACCCAACTTAAACCTAAATTATTATTGGTTTTGAAAACCTCTTCTTGGTAAAGGTCTGTTCATTTGCCGCGGTTTTTGTTGGTTCCGCATCGCTTTTATCAACAGTTGCCTAAACTTGGTTTCGGCACCAAACATACGATTCACCCGCTGATCTCCCAACACTTTTGAAAACTGATCCTTATACCTTTTTCTAACATTCAAAACCTTTTCATCTCTCTCCAATACATCTTCATCGCCGGCCCTAAAAGTGCTGGTCATTTCTTTTGAATACTGATTATAAACGGGCCAAAACTTTTGTGCTTCCTCAGGAGTAAGCTCTAGCTCTTTACTGATAAAAGCCACCTTTAATGCTTCAATATTTTGCTGTTTTTTTTCGGGTGACTGGTTTACATCTTCCTGCGCTATTACTGTTTGTACGCAAACGAAAACAGAGAATATAAGTAATAATTTTTTCATGGTTGTACTGTTAAATTAGTTATTGAATTGACGGGCCTCTACATCAATTATAAAATTTTCCAGGGTTTTATCATTTAATAAATATTCTTCCTGCGAAGGCACACTGTTTTCATCCACTGAAGAACTTAACAATGCTACATCTGCCTCAGTCCCTGTTTTTTGCAAATAGTTAGCAATATCTTCTTCCGATAAACTATTCAGTGTTTCATTAAATTTAACATCATTCATTGCTTTACCTTTTTCAACAGAACTATCAAGGGCTACATATTCATGTATGCTGATGTTTGCAGGCTTTTGATAATATCTAAATACAATCATACTGATAGCCCCAATAAATATTGCCGCAACCGCATACTTAACAAAAGAAAAACGCCCCGCCATTGCAACCACTTTACCAGCGGTTTTATCAGCTATCTTTTTAAGAATAATTGCTGATAAGTTATCAAAGTAACCCGCCGGAAT
>JANYCA010000063.1 GCA_025360525.1 Chitinophagaceae bacterium
CTATTTAGATATCGGAGCTCATCATCCATTTTATTTAAGTAATACAGCTTTGTTTTATGAAAATGGAAGTGTGGGAGTAAATATTGAGCCTGATCCAAATTTGTTTATTAATTTCAAAAAATTTAGAAAGAAGGACATTAATTTAAATATCGGTGTCAGCGATCATGAAAATGTGCTTGATTTTTATATTATTTCGACTCCAACTTTAAATACGTTTTCAAAAGAGGAAGCTGAAAAATATTCAATAGAAGGGAATTATAAAATTTTAAAAACTAAAAAGATAAAAGTTGATACATTAACTAGTATTATACATAATTATTGCAACGGAATATTTCCCGATATTCTTAGTGTAGATGCTGAAGGTGTTGATGAACTTATTATTAAGAGTATCAATTTTATAAATAACTCTCCAAAAGTAATTTGCATCGAAACAATTTCTTTTTCTACCAAAGGGAGAGGTATAAAAAATAATATGTTGATTAAATATTTAACTAAGAATGGATATTTAGTTTATGCTGACACTAATATTAATACAATTTTCGTAAGACAGGATATATGGGAGCGGTAAAATAATAATGGTTATTGTAACACTTCAAGGCGGCCTTGGTAATCAAATGTTTCAATATGCAACAGCAAAAGCGCTTGCACTAAAAAATAATTGTGCTTTATTGCTGGATCTTTCCTTCCTGGAACAAACAGCCACTCAAATAAAGGATGGGTTTACAATTAGGCAATATGAACTGGATATCTTTAATCATATAGCACAAAACTTTTTTGCTGACGTTCAACGGAAACAATTTACCGTGTCTTCACAAAAAACGCAATGGTTAAAGCGGTTGGGTCTTTCTTATCCCAAAATATACCATGAGCCTTCCTTTGAATTCAATGAAAATTTATTTAAACAAAAGCCCCCTGTGCTGCTGGAGGGTTACTGGCAGAGCGAACAGTATTTTATAAAGGAAGCGGCTTCAATAAAAAAGGATTTCAGTTTTCCGGCACGGGGTGCAACGTATGAGAACAATGCACTACTCTCATCTATTTCCGCAGGTTGTTCGGTTGGGGTTCATGTACGCAGGGCCGATTATCTTCATCCTGCCATAGCTGCCCAACATGGAACCTGCAGCGAAGAGTATTACATAGCCGCCATTCAATATATTCAATCATCCTTTCCATTGGCTATCTTTTATTTTTTTTCTGATGATCCAGCATGGGTAAAAAATGTATTTACAGATCATTTGCCCAATAGTGTGTTGGTAAAAAACAATACCGGTGCCAATAGCTGGAAAGATATGTACCTCATGAGTAAATGCAGGCATCATATTATTGCCAATAGCAGTTTTAGCTGGTGGGGTGCCTGGCTAAATGATCAACCGGAAAAAATGGTGATAGCCCCTAAGCGATGGTTTGCCGATTCAAAAAGAAATGATACTACCTGCGATTTAATTCCTGCAAATTGGATTCGTTTATGATACCCAGGGTTTCTGTTTTAATGCCGGTTTACAATTGTATGGCCTATATAAGGGAGAGTGTAGAAAGCATTCTTTTGCAGAGCTTCACAGATTTTGAATTGCTGATTATTGACGATCATTCTATGGACGGGACTTATGAATATTTGCAAACGTTAACCGATCCAAGAATTAAGCTCATACGAAAGCCGGTAAACAGTGGTTATGCCAAGAGTTTGAATAGGGGGCTGGATATGGCAAGGGGCGAATATATAGCAAGGATGGATGGCGATGATATAGCATGGCCGGAAAGATTTGCCAAGCAGGTACTATTCATGGACCAGCACCTCGATGTAGTAGTAGCAGGTACCTGCTATAAAGTGCTGGGAACGGATGCCATTGTTCAAATGCCCCTTGGTTTTGAAGCCGCCAAAATAATGTCTATCATGCAGGTACCTGTGGCGCATCCCACAGTATTTATAAGGCGTAGTGTTTTGGTAATGTACCAACTGCGCTATGATGAAACACTGGAACCTACAGAAGATTATGATTTGTGGACAAGGTTAATGGAACATGGAAGAATAGAAAACTTACCAGACGTCTTGTTATTGTACAGGCGCCATACCGAGCAGGAATCTATTACAAAGTATAACCGTTTAATTGATGTGTCGAATGCAATTAGGGAGCGGCAGTTATTAAAATTATTATCCTTTTCAAATAAATCATACGATGTTTTGTTTGCCATAAGTGTATTTACAAAACAATCATTAAAAATCGATACACCATCATTGAGAAAAATGGTGGCATTGATGACAGAAATGTACAGCGCAAACTTAACCAAGAAAATTTATGACGAAAGTTTGTTCTTTGATTACCTCAGGGCCACATTGTTGTTCTATATTCGTAAATTTAATACAACACGCCTCTATGATTTTCCCTTTTTTTTCAAATTGGAAAGTAACAAACTTACAAAGATGGGTTATGGCTTTTATTTAGGCTTGTATAAGAGCTTTTTTATACGCAGTAAAAATTATTGTAAAAGGAAGTTTTCAAATTCAATAATCAAATTGTTAAGCCATTTATGATAAATGTTGTTATCCGTATTTTTGTGCTTTTTTTAAAGGTATCGTTCAATTATTTCCGTTTATTTTTAACAGTAAAACAAAACAAATTAATTTTAGTGTTGCCATCCTTTGGACGCTCGGGAGGAACTAAAACATACTTTTTTTACTTAATAGAGTTTCTTTCCAAAAGGGATTATTCCATTAATGTTATGTTGACAAAGAATCAATGCGATGCGGATGTGCTGGCGCTACAGGCCCAATATCCATTTCGTATTGATATTTTGGATTTTGAAATAATTCCGACTAGATTTACTGGAACGATCTTTTATAAAAAAAACCATGAATATTTTATCTATCATTT
>JANYCA010000070.1 GCA_025360525.1 Chitinophagaceae bacterium
ATGGCAGCTCTTTCTTTCAACAATTCATCCCAGTTTTCAGTGCCTTTCCAAAGCATTTTTTTCATTTCGGCCATCGCATCAGCACTGCTGTGTGCAAGTATGTTCGCCAGCCGAAAAACGGCCTCATCCATACTCTCCACGTCGTTATACAGTTCAAAAAACAACCCTTTTCTTTTTGCCCAGTCACTATTGCGCCAACCGGTTGCATCAATGGCCAAGGCACTGAAAGCTGCTGTTCCAATTTTTCTTTCCACTGCGGGTCCTATTACAAACGGACCAATACCCATCGCCAATTCGCTCAGTTTAATACTGGCAGTTTCTACAGCAATTGGGTAATCTATTGCTGCAACAAGCCCAACACCTCCGCCCACACATTTACCCTGTATTCTGCCAATAATCAACTTAGGGCAATTTCGCATGGCATTAATTACATGTGCAAATCCACTAAAAAAAATCAGCCCTTCAGCTTCATCTTTTAATGTTATCAATTCATCAAAAGAAGCGCCGCCGCAAAAGGCTTTTTCTCCGGCACTTTTAATAATAACAACTTTTGTATCGTCCTGCGTTCCTGCATAATGAATTTTTTGTGCTAACTCTTCCAACATTTTGCCCGGTAATGAATTGCCTTGCGGATGAAAAAATTCAATAGTAGTTATAGCATGATGGGTAGTTGATTTTACATACCCGTTTTTTTCGTCTGTTAACATACAAAGGTATTTTAGATTATAAGTTTTGGTTGCTTTTAACCATCGTTAAGATAGTTGCAATTCCTGAAATCTCATTCGTCTCATCAAAAAATTCTACCAGCCATTTTACAATTCCTTTATCAATATCATCGCCTCTTTTAAGGTCTTCCGGCTTTTCTACTATTCGTTTATCGTTGGGTAGTTTTTCTTTGCAGGTGAACCGGATATACAGTTCTGCCCCTGGATACAGCGGCCTGGTAAAACGCAATTCATCAATTCCATAGTTCAACAGTACGGGGGTTTTTTCGTACCCATCTACAAACAGTCCTGCCGCTATACTCATTATAAGATAGCCATGCGCTACCTGTCTTTCGAACATGGTACCGGAGAAGTCGGTTGTTTTAATATGGGCATAAAAATGATCCCCGGTTAAATCGGCAAACCGATCAATATCCTCAGATGTAATCACTCTTTTTTCAGTAATTATCTGGTCCCCAATTTCCAGTTCTTCAAAATATTTTTTAAAGGGATGCTTACCAGGATTTTTGCCATTTGCATTGGGTTGAAATACGTTGGTAATAGCCGTGATGCTGGTAGGGGAACCTTGCAGAGCTGTGCGCTGCAGGTAATGTTTTACACCCCGTATGCCGCCCATTTCTTCCCCACCACCAGCCCTGCCCGGACCGCCATGTGTAAGTAATGGCAACGGACTTCCATGGCCAGTGCTTTCTTTGGCACATTCATTATTCAACACCAATATTCGTCCGTGGTGAGTGGCTGCGCCGATGATATATTGCCGGGCTGCTTTATAGTCTGCTGTAACTATTGTGCTAACCAAACTGCCCTTACCCATTTTACTCAATTCAATAGCATCATCGATATTATTATAGGACATCAACGTACTCACCGGACCAAAAGCTTCAATATTATGTGGCTCAGGAGAAGTAAAAGGTTGTTGATTGAGCAGTAAAATGGGCGAAAGAAAAGCGCCTTTTTCTGCATCAGCATCTACCACCTGCACACTATCAAGGCTGCCATAAATAATTTGGGAAGATGCCAGTAATTTTTGCACCTGATCCCTTACCTCTTTCCGCTGTGTATTACCAGCAAGGCTGCCCATTCTTACGGAGGCATTTAAAGGATTTCCAATCACCGTTTGGCTCAACGCTTTGCCCAATGCGATGTGTACATCTTCGAGTTTATTTTCCGGCACAAATATCCTGCGGATGCCGGTGCAGCGTTGTCCGGCTTTTAAGGTCATTTCTTTCCTGATCTCTTTAATAAAAATGTCCCATTCCGGCATAGCCGGATGAACATCATTGCCCAGCACAATACAATTCAAACTATCTGCCTCCATCGTAAACGGCGTATTCTCTTTTAAAATGTTTGGATTGCTTTTTAACAGCAATCCTGTGCTGGCACTTCCTGTAAAAGTCACCACATCCTGAGAATTTACATGCTGCAATAAGTTGCCTGCACTGCCACAAAGTAATTGTAGTGCACCCTCGGGTAAAATTTCAGATGCAATAATTTCTTTTACTACCGCCTCGGTTAGGTAAGCGGTAACGGTTGCAGGCTTTACAATACAAGGCATGCCTGCCAAAAGATTTACGGCAATTTTTTCCAGCATACCCCACACCGGAAAATTGAATGCATTGATATGCACCGCAACGCCTTCTTTTGGCGTAAGTATATGAACACCCATAAATGTTTTATTAGGGCTGAGGTTATGGCTTTCCCCATCTATGCAAAAAACATCATCCGGAAATTTTCTGCGTAGCGATGCATTGGCAAACAGGTTACCAATACCACCTTCAATATCAACCCAGCTATCCGCTTTGGTAGCACCGGTTTTGTAGGAGATTGGGTAAAATTTTTCCAAATGATTTCTTAAATGCAATGCCAGGGCTTTCAGCATATTGCCTCTTTGATGAAAGGTCATTTTACGCAACGCAGGGTTGCCAACTGTTCGTCCATAGTGGAGGATGTCTTCAAAGTTGAGCCCTTGCGTTGTGGCAGCAGCGAAGGGTTCGCCGGTTACTGCATCAAATAAAAGCTGCCCGTCTCCATCGCCTGTAACCCAGTGGCCGTTGATGTAATTACCGAGTTTGTTCATGTTGCAAATCGTTGTGCTATTTAAGAAAGTGCCGAAAATATTTTGAGCTTTAAAGATTCGGGATAGTCATCTTCGTAAATAAGTGATGTAATTATTTCTTTCAAAAGATTTTTATCTATTATATTATCGGCTACAAGCACAGCTATATTCTCCATTTCTATAATAAATTTTGACACTAACCTTTCTAAACCATTTAACTCTAGAAAAAATGCTCCTAAAGCAATGGAAGATCTTTTGTTGCCATCCGTAAAAGCATGATTTTTATTAACAGAAAAAACAAGGTGAGTTATTTTGTCTTCCAGTTCAGGATAATAATCATCGTTTTTAATATGTTCAAGCGGGCTTTCCAAATTTCCAACATCCTTTATTCCAAATATACCACCTGATACTTGAAGAATTGTGTCATGTGTTTTAATAGCATACTCAACTGAAAAATACAAATAATTCATAAATTATCTATCTTTTAGTCTTATAAAAACATCTTTATTTTCTTCAATTCTTTCTTCAAGCAACTTACTTTTTTCACCTAAAAATCTTTCGAAATCACTTAACGGAACGCTACTTAAATAGTCTCTTAGTTTGTCATGAAATATTTGTCTAAATCCGTAGTCCCTTGATGCCATTTTAATACATGCATCATCTATAAGTGGTTGAAAAAGGGGATGACTTGAAAAAGTGTAAAGAAGGTTCTCCATTTCGGATGGAATTAATTTTCTACCAAATTCCGAGAACTTCAATTCCATTTCGTAAGCTAGTCCGTTTTCAAAAGAAGCTATTATTTTCAGCACTTCTGCATACATGGTATCTCTAGGCTTTTCGTCATCTTCTAGTTGCAGGATTGCCTTATATTCTTTAGCATTTTCCTTAAAAATTGATTTATACATTACATCGGTAAAATATGCATATTTGAAATTACCCATATCCACAAATTTATTCAATGCACTGGTAAATTTTTTTCTGTACTGAGGCTCTTGCAGAATTGCTTTAAAAAAGTCTTCATCTCTTTGATTTACATATTTGGAAGATCCACCTAACTTAATATTTAAGCTATCTATGACTATATCAAGCATTTTACTTCTTAATAATTTTGCTTTTTCACTTTCAACCAACACCATTCCAAGGTTTAAAAAAGCCCTAAAATTAAACACTCCAAGTTGTGGTGCTTTTGCCCCCTCTTCAAGTATATGGCCAAACATTTGTTTGAATTCTTTAAGATTTTTTCCTTTTAAAACTTCATATCCGTTATGACTTAGTTCATTTTCAAATTGATTTAAATACCTGTTGATGGTGGCTCTATCCACCACATAGAATTCTGTGATTTGCTGAATAGTGAATTTGTATTCGTTTTTATATAGCATACCTGGCAAGCCAAGGTATGCTTGCAGGTTTTGTATAGCAATATTATTATTTAAAATATTTTGCCTGTCAATTGGTGATACTGTTAAGTCTGCTTGCATAATAAATGAATTTCATATTGCAAAATGATGTGGTTTAAGTATAATTGTTTGTTGCATTGATGCAACAAACAATTAATAAAAAATTGATTTACAGCAGGTTAAAGTCGGTTAAAATAAAATTTTTATTTAAGATAAAAAACTGCAAAGAATATTTCCTTTGAAAGGAACGTGATTATCCTTTAATCATTCAACCCATCAACCCAAACTGCTTTGCATGATGCAACTGGTGTTTATAATGCAACAACACCCACTCTTCAAAATTCAACTCGCCAAATACCGGATGTTGTGAACTAACAGTTTCTCCTGACTTAAATTTATCTGCAAATAATTGTATTTGTTTTTCCAAATCGGCCACCGCCTCATTCATTGTTGAAAAGCTTACCGGCAAGGGTTCGTCGGGCAGTACAGGTGCTTTCGTATTTTCTTTAAACTCCTTTTCACTCAGTAAAAATTCTTTGTATTTAGGCAAATGCTCCACTGCTGTTACCAGGGGAAAATGGAGTTGATTGGTAGAAACTTTAAAAAAGCCAGACACATGTTCAATCATTTGTTGTGCTGACATTTTACCCCATTTGCCGGTTGTATCATCAGGCAAATTTTTTATCAACCCTATAAATTCTGTTGTAATAAAATTAAACTTTTGGCTATCCATACAATCAATTTTGTAACACAAGCTAAAACAAAAAAACAAGCAGCGAGGCTTGTCTTTTATAAAATTGCTGTAGTAATATTTTATAACCTGGTATTAATTTCATTACAAAGCCGTGCAAATATTTCATCTACGGTTCCTTCGCCTTTTAGCATCATAACTTTATCAAACGTTTTATAATAATCTGCCACGGCAGCGGTTTTACTGTGATAGACAGCAATCCTTTCCCTGATAACATTTTCATTTGTATCGTCGCTTCTGTCGCTGGTTTCACCTCTTTTCAGCAGGCGCCTTACCAACTCTTCTTCGCTTACCTCTAACGCAAGCATTACGTTTATAGATGTATTCTTAAGGTCTAATAATTTATCCAACGCCTCTGCCTGTGCGGCAGTACGGGGAAACCCATCAAACAAAAAACCCCTGGCCAACGGGTTTGCATCTAATGCAGAACTAATCATTCCAATTACAACTTCATCCGGCACCAACTGACCTTTATCCATTAATTTTTTGGCTTCCATTCCAAGTGCTGTCTGCTGTGCAATTTCCGACCGTAACAAATCGCCAGTGCTAAGATGTTTTAAGCCATATTTTACTATCAGCTTTTCACTTTGTGTACCTTTACCGCTGCCCGGAGGGCCAAAAAGTATTAGATTGAACATATTTGATTGATATCCGTTGTAGTTGTGAAGTGACAAATATAATTGCTAGACTTTAAATATCCATTAACATTTTAAAGAAACGATTGAAAAACCTTCGGTTAAATTACATCGTAATTGAAAATGTAAAAGTAGCAAATCGATTAATTTTAAATAATGGCAACAAAAGAATTCATATTAATTTTTACATCATTACTGTTAATTAAATGCACCGGCATCAATAGCCAATCAAAAAATAAAACAATGGAATCATCAAAAAGCAACCGCGTTTACTCCATAACAGATACCAGCAAAGTGAACATAACAGATATAGAATGGAAGAAATTGTTACCTGCCGATGTGTTTGAAATAGCCCGTGAAAAAGGCACCGAAAGACCCTTCACCGGCAAGTATAATGCACATAAAGAAGTGGGTACCTACTATTGTGCAGCTTGTGGCAATCCGCTGTTTGCCAGCAATGGTAAATTTGAAAGCAGTTGTGGCTGGCCAAGTTTTTTTGAACCAATTACCAAAGGCAGTATTATTTATGCCCCGGATAATAAATATGGCATGGAACGTACAGAAGTAATGTGCGGCCGTTGCAAAGCTCACCTGGGACATGTATTTGAAGATGGCCCGCCACCAACCGGTCTTCGTTATTGCATAAACTCAGTGATACTGGATTTTACAAAAGCCAAAGACGCCGCTGAAAAATTTAATAAAGAAAAATAGGGTACGTTTCAAATTAGCTACCCAGGTCGGCTTCAAAAAAACCAATACACATCTGGTGTTTGACCTCACCCCCAACCCCTCTCCGAAGGAGAGGGTAGCTTGACCCCAACAATTTATAGCCCTTTTATCGGTGTAAGCATTGGCCCAGCTCTCACCACTGGTAGCTTGACCCCAAAAATTTATAGCCCTTTTATCTTTCTGTCACCGGGTTAAAAAAAAGGGTGTGTATATAATTCTAATAATACTATCTTTTTCGTGTTTGGTGAGGTCAACCCCCCACGGCGGACGCCACGGCTGTTGTCCTCACCGGCCAGAGATAATTTCAAATGCAAAAAAAATAAGGCTTAAATTTCCGTTGGCACTTTTGTTTTTGCAGGTTCACTCTTTTTACCCAATTTTAGTGACACAAAATTAAATTCCATGAGAAAAACTTTCTTTGTTGTTTTCAGTACTCTTTGCCTTTTTTCTACCGCACAAAAAATACAACTCGATCCCTTTAAAAATTTAAAACCCCGGAGTATTGGCCCCGCAGGTATGAGCGGCCGTGTTACCAGTATTGATGCATTGGTAGCCAACCCGGATGTTATTTATCTTGGTACAGCCTCAGGAGGTGTTTGGAAAACAGAAAATGCCGGCAATACCTGGCTTCCTGTTTTTGATGATCAACCCATTTTAAATATTGGTTCGGTTGCTATTCAGCAAAGTAATCCATCTGTTTTGTGGGTGGGCACCGGCGAAGGCAATCCAAGAAACTCTCTTAATATTGGTGGTGGAATTTACAAAAGCTTAGATGCCGGAAAAACCTGGAAAATAATGGGGCTGGAGAAAACCAGAAATATCCACCGTATCATCATCGACCCAACAAATCCAAACGTTATTTATGCTGCTGCAATTGGCAATCCCTACAGCGAACATCCCGAAAGAGGCGTTTACAAAACAACCGATGGCGGCGACACCTGGAGCCAGATTTTACATACAAACGATACCAGCGGTTGTGCCGATCTGGTGATGGACCCATTTAACCCCAATAAATTATTGGCAAACATGTGGCAGCACCGTCGTACGCCTTACAACTTTAAAAGCGGCGGCTCCGGCAGTGGTCTTTATATAACCTATGACGGCGGGAAAAATTGGAAAAAATTAGGCAAGGAAGAAGGGTTACCCGAAGGTGATTATGGCCGAATTGGAATTGCCATTGCACCCAGCGATACTCGCCGCATTTATGCAATGCTGGAATCAACAAAAAATGGTTTGTACAAAACCGATGATGGCGGTTTTAAATGGGAGTTGGTAAACAGCAATGCAGCCGATGTTAACAACAGGCCATTTTATTTTCAGGATATAAGGGTTGATCCAAAAAATGAGAACAGGTTGTACAATATTTACCAGATGATCTCTATGAGTGAGGATGCCGGAAAAACGTTTAAAGTAATTATTCCTTATAGCGGCATTCATCCGGATCATCATGCATTTTGGATTAATCCTGCCGATCCTAATTTTATCATCGACGGAAATGATGGCGGCATCGGCATCAGCCGTGACAGGGGCAGAACCTGGAAGTTTGATGAGCAACTACCTGTTGGCCAGTTTTATCATATCAATGTAGATAATGAATTGCCCTATCATGTAATGGGCGGCATGCAGGATAACGGCACCTGGCGTGGACCGGGATACACGTGGGTAGATGCCGGCATAAGAAATTATTTTTGGCAAACAGTGTGGAGCGGCGATGGCTTTGATGCATCTCCTGATCCGGAAAATTCCAACTGGATTTATGCCATGAGCCAGGGTGGAAACTTAGGCAAGTACAATGTAATTACCGGCGAGGGTATGGAAATGCAACCACCTGTTACCGATATAAAAACTAAACTTCGGTATAATTGGAACGCAGCTTTTGCACAAGCTCCCCATGAACCCAATACCATTTATTATTGCAGCCAGTTTGTACATAAAAGCACCAATAAAGGAATGAACTGGACAATTATTTCTCCTGACTTAACGACTAATGATACAACACAGCAAAAACAAGATGAAAATGGCGGACTGTCACTTGACATTACCGGTGCAGAAAATTTTAATACTATTATGTGTGTGGAGCCATCTGCCAAAGACAACAATGTACTGTGGGTGGGCACGGATGATGGCAATGTACAATTAACCAGAGACGGTGGTAAAACGTGGACTAATTTCAGAGGGAAGATTCCCGGTATGCCGGTGGGTGCATGGGTGCCACAAATCAGGGCCAGCCGCTACAATGCTGGCGAGGCCTTTGTTGTATGCAACGATTACAGAAGAGGCGATTTTAAACCCTACATTTTCCGCACAAAAAACTTTGGTGAAAGCTGGGAGCGAATGATTGATGAAAACAAAGTAAAAGGTTATGCACTTTGTATGATTCAAGACCCTGTTGAACCTAATTTAGTATTTGTGGGAACAGAGCAGGGCCTTTGGATAAGCTTTGACAATGGTGGCAGTTTTCAGCAATGGAAGCATGGCTATCCATCTGTATCTACCTACGATTTAGCCATACAGGAAAGAGAAGCTGATTTGTGTATCGCAACATTTGGCAGGGCATTGTATGTGCTGGATGATATACGTCCTTTGCGTAAAGCTGCAGCAAGTAATTCGATAGTAGTGCCAAGCAATTTTTTAACCGTTTTTGAACCTCCTGTTGCTTACCAGGTAAACAAGAGAAAAGTTGCCGGCTACGATTATAGCTCATGGGGTGTGTATGAAGGTGAGAACAGAAAAATGGGTGCTGCCTATTCATTTTATGTAAACAAACAGCCAGCAATAAAGGTAGATTCTGTAAAAAATAAAAAAGGCGTGATTGCAAAAATTACTGATACCTCAAAAGTAAAAGTTGATAAGTTAGACTCTGCTTTTGTAAAAATTTATACCAATGCCAATGAATTGATCCGCACTATAAAAGTAAAAGCAGATAGTGGCTTTAACCGCTACTACTGGAACTTTGATAGGAAGGGCAGCAGGAAACCTGGCTCCGTAAAACCCCAAAAAGGGGAAGATGAACCAAGTGGCTTCCAGGTATATCCCGGCGTTTACAAAATAGTAGTAAGCCTGGGCAAAGGAACCGACTCTGCCCTGATTGTAGTAAAGCCAGACCCTGCAGCGGTGCCCAACAAAGAAGTGTATGATGCAAAAATGGCCGCCATTAAAAGACTGGATAAAAGCAACGATAAACTGGTTGAAATAACAGACCGCCTGACAGATGCAGATGAAACCATTAGCAAGATAGAAGCCAGTCTTAAAAACATTGAAACACCCGAAGCAGACAGCCTGCGAAAAACAGGTAAGGCCATGACAGACTCTATCAAAAATATCCGCAATTTTATTATGGGCAAACCACTGGAAAAACAAGGCTACGGAAGGGTTTACCAGGTTACGGCCAGCAATAGATTACAAGAATCAAGAAACGAAGTACTCGGAAAAGACAAGGTACCGGACGCACAGGAATTCGGACTAATAGAAATGGCCGAAACCCTTGTTGCCGAAGCCACTAAAAAGACGAATACTTTCTTTACCGGTAAATGGCAAGCCTATCAGCAACAGGCAGCAGCTACACCGATGAAATTATTTAAAGAGTATAAGGCGTTGGATTAAATTTTTGTTTTAAAACTTACGAAGGGCACAAATGATTTTTATTCTTTGTGCCCATTGTTATTTGGGTGAGATGGAATGGATTAGAAATGTCGCAGTAAAGTCTCTGTATCTGCTACATCCGTTTCAC
>JANYCA010000081.1 GCA_025360525.1 Chitinophagaceae bacterium
GAACTAAATCATTAATCCTAGATAGAAAATCAAGCAAAGACAAAAAATGCTACCCTGTTTTACAGCTCATTAAAAATCATACTCCCTTTTAAACATGTTTACCCGTATGCCGGCTGTAAGTAATGTGCTGCTGTTTGTGCCGGTTACATTGGCCAGTTTATAACTTCTGTGCTGCAGGCAAAAATCAAAATACACATTCTCCCTTACTTCGTAAGATAGTTGGAGCATGGCATTCAGGCAGGTGGCTTTAGTACCGCTTCCTACTGCAAAGCCATTTACTCTTTGTCCGGATGTAGGGTTGTTAGGGTCGTTGTATGGCTTTCCTTCGTTATACAATCTAAAAGGGTTGCTACCAAAATTAAACCCGGCACTATCCAACCCCTGGTAATAATAAATGGCCCTGGCGTTAATATACCATTTAGCCGCAGGCTGATATTTTACAATACCAATTATCTCCTGAAAATTGGCTCCCAGCGGGTGCGCTATTGGCTGGTTGTAGTGGGTATAGTTTGAAACAGAATCGTAATGGGAATAAGTAAATGGCCTTACCCGGTTGGTTTCTACCTGGAGATCGAGGTTGGGAATTCCAAAAGCATCAACATATTTTGCCCCTAGCTGGTAACCATATTTGTTTACATAGTTTGTTGGGTCGTTACGCAATTTACTCAACACAAATTCATCCAGTAAAAACTGTCCATAAAACTGTAACTTGTTGGCAACATTTGCTTTAAAATCAAAGCCAGCCTTGGCTTTATCGGAACTGCCGGAAGAACTTTCAAGGAAACGCAGAAATATGATAGGGTTAAGGTATTGAAGCTCGAACTGGTTTTTGCGGCCAAATGTAACGGCTTCAAAAACACCCACATTTACTGACTTTGATAAATTGAAACTTAAATGGTGTAAAACCTGGTATTTTCTATCCAGTAAAAAATCTCCTCTTTTAATAAATGTGGGCATCAGTTCCATAAAAATATTCTGGTAATTCAGTTTCCAGATACGGGTATTGAGTTTTAAAAACAAATAGCTATTGCCCCAGTCGCTTAAAAATAAACTGCGGTAACCATTGCCGATGAAGTTTTTATCATGGCCAAATTGTACATCAATATATTTAGCAACGTTAAAAGTAAAATAACCCCTGGCATCAAAATAATCAACGCCCCCAACCTTAAAGCCTTTATAGAAACCAACGCCCGGTACGGCTCTCAGGGAATTTATTTTATTGCCGAAATAAGCCGGTCCACGTTCCTGGTTATCGCTTAGTGTAGTGGAAAAGCCAATCTTATTTGCAATCATTCCTCTTAAAGTAATACCACGGCTGTTTACAAATACGTTATTCGGATTATCCGATTCTTTGCCATAGGTTAGCTGTAACATGGGATTCACCACTAAAAAAAAGTCTTTGGTGTTTATCTCAGCAAGGTTTGGCTGTGTTTTGTAAAATGTATTAAAAATTGCTTTTTTGCTTTTAAAACTTTCTTTTGAACCTTCTACCCATTCACTGTTGTTCATAAAAAAACTATGCAGATTGTATTTATCAATTTTTGTGAGTTGTAATTTGCTCCAAACTGCTAAAGCACTGTCTTCGATGGAATTATTTTTCACCAACATATCCATACTATCCAGCATTGCAGCCTCTTTCACCATGGTTTTGCGGTTAAGATATTTTAAGCCGGAAAAGTTTAATGCAGCGTCAGTTTTTCCTTTTATTTCCAGGCGGTTGAGTAATTGATACGCCTTATCACCTTGTTGTAAATAGGTAGATTGCGCCGTTGCAAAAAAGGGACAAATAAAAATCAAGAGTTTGGATAAGCTTTTAATAATTTGCATTGAATTCGTTTTTTTCTTTACAAAAGTAGATTTTTTTGAGTGAGGTATGGTGGTTTCAATTTTGGTATAGCAGCAAACACGGTATGTTATTTTATGCTTTTTATAAAAAGATAAAATAATCTCATTTGTACCATTGCAGCTATACCTGGCTTTTTTGTAAGTAAGATTTTTATTTTTTAAACAGCGTCAAGTTATGCAAAATATACTTTTTAAAAATATACAGATAGTTAACGAAGGAAAAGTTGTTGTGGCGGATGTTTTAGTATCAGGTGAGCGAATTGAAAAAATTGCCCCGGTAATTCAATCAAATGCGGCTGTAAAGGAAATTGATGGAGAAGGTAAATTTTTATTGCCCGGCGTAATTGACAATCACGTACATTTTAGAGAGCCCGGCTTAACTTACAAGGGCACCATTTACAGCGAATCTAAAGCGGCGGTAGCCGGTGGCGTTACTTCTTTTATGGAAATGCCCAATACCATTCCTCCCACCTTTACACAGCATCTTTTAGAAGAAAAGTTTTTGATTGCATCCAAAACCGCCCTGGCCAATTATTCTTTTTACATGGGCACCAATAATGACAATGCGGATGAAGCGCTTCGGACAAATGAAAAGAGAAATGAAGTGTGCGGTATCAAAATTTTTATGGGCAGCAGCACCGGAAATTTGTTATTAGACAACCCGGTAACGCTGGATAAATTATTCCGTGAAAGTGAAATGCTGATTGCAACGCATTGCGAAGATGAGCGGATAATGAAGCAAAATTACGAACGCCTCAAAGCGGAAAACAGGGAGTTTACGGCGGCAGATCATCCCATCCTTAAGGATGATATTGAATGCTTTGAATCTTCGCTGGTGGCCATTCAGCTGGCAAAAAAATACAACACCCGCCTCCATATTTTACACATCACTACACAAAAGGAATTGCAGTTATTCTCCAATATGCTGCCCTTGCAGGAAAAGCGGATTACAGCAGAGGCCTGTGTACATCATCTTCATTTTACAAGTGATGATTATGCAATATTGGGTAATAAAATAAAATGCAATCCTGCTATAAAAGCGCCCTTTAACCGGGATGCTTTATGGGAGGCATTGTTAGACGATAGGATTGATTCCGTTTCAACCGATCATGCACCGCATATGCTGGAAGAAAAAAATGTTTCTTACGAAAAAGCACATGGGGGAGTTCCATTTGTACAACACTCTTTATTGATGATGTTGCATTATGTAAAAGAGGGAAAAATAAGTATAGAAAAAGTGGTGGAAAAAATGTGCCATGCCAATGCCAGTATTTACCAGGTAAAAGACAGGGGCTTTATCCGGGAGGGCTATTTTGCTGACCTGGTAGTAGTAGATCCCAATAAAACCGTTACTGTAAATAAAGAAAATATACTGTACAAATGTGGATGGAGCCCGCTGGAAGGATTTACTTTTCCCGCTGCCATTGAAAAAACTTTTGTAAACGGCACCATGGTATATGGAAATGAGGGTTGGAATGAATCTATAAAGGGCCAAAGGCTTTTATTTGACAGGAATTAATACAAACGAACCGCATGGAAATAGACATTACAACGCTTGCCGATTTAGCTATATTGGATACGCAGGATGATTTCTCTCTTTTTAATAAAATCAACTTTTGCCAAACATCCGGTGGCAGGGAAACACTGTTAAAAAATTTAATTACGCCATTGCCTTCTATCGAAGCCATTACCGGCATCCAGCAAACCATTCAATTTATCGACAGGCACATAGCCCATTGGCCTGCACAAATTACCAATGGCTCTGTAATGATGATTGAAAAATTTTATCATGCTACTGTTGATGAAATACCTGTAAACCCAAGCCCGGCAGGTGTTTTAAGCTACAAGCTTTTCAGCAGTGCAGATTTTTCTTTTGTAAAATATTCTACGGAGCATGCATTTGATTTTATTAAAGGCATTAAACAATTATTGCATTTTTTTTATACAGAAGATACACCTTCATCATTGAAGAAAATATTAATGCAGGCAGCGGAGGGCATCAATAAGCCGGAATTTGCAATCATTGATAAATTTTCTAAATCAAAAAATTTAAATAACAAAGAACAGCTGCACCTGGCTAATTTTTTACGATACCGGTACAAGCAAAATATGCTGGCGCTCTTGGCAATATATTATCAACTGGATGCCTGGTACAGCATGGCAAAAGCGGTAAAACATTTCGGACTGGTTTTTCCTACGTTTACGCAGAAACAAAAGCCGTTGTTGCAGGTAAAAGGCCTCTTCCATATTTTACTGCAACAACCGGTAGATTATGATATGGAATTGAAAGCGGGGAAAAACTTTCTTTTTTTAACTGGCGCCAATATGGCCGGCAAAAGCACTTTCATCAGGGCTGTGGGTACGGCTATGTACCTGGCTCACATTGGTATGGGCGTGCCTGCAAAAGAAATGAAACTGAGCTTGTTTGATGGCTTGTTAAGCAATATCAATGTGATGGATAATATTGTAAAAGGCGAAAGTTATTTCTATAATGAAGTACAACGGATTAAAGCTACGGTGCAAAAAATAAGCGATGGCAGAAACTGGCTGATTTTAATTGATGAACTATTTAAAGGCACTAATGTGCAGGATGCCATGAAATGCAGCACTGCCGTAATTGAAGGATTATTAAAAATGCAGCAGTCTGTTTTTATCCTCTCCACCCATTTATACGAAATTGGGGAACCACTTAAAAAGTATCCCAATATCGTTTTTAATTATTTTGAAACCGATGTTAAAAACGACCGGCTGGTATTTAATTACCAGCTAAAAGAGGGCATTAGTAACGACCGGTTAGGTTACATCATATTAAAAAATGAAGGCGTGGTAGACATGCTGCAACGCCTTTAAGGCAAACCACTTGCATAAATTATGCAAACCCAAATGCCCTAATGACTGTACATTTGCAGCCGTGTTAATGCAAAAAGCACGGTATCAGCATTCATGAAGAATTTACTTCGGATTTTTAAATACATACAAATACCCAAGGGCAAAATGGCGTTTTATATTGCCTGCTCTTTATTAGCCACGTTCTTTTCTGCTGCAAGTTTAGGAATGCTCTCGCCCTTTATGCAATTAATTATAAATGGCGATAGTAAACTGCCGATTGACTCCAAAGCCGTTGGGGGTCTTATCAAAACAATACAACATCTTAGAGATACCAAAAGTCCGCTGTATGCATTGGGAACGGTCTGTGTTATCATTGTACTCAGTAATTTGTTAAGCAATACTTTTAGATACTTATCTTATTATATTTCCACACCTGTCCGCAACGAAATATTGGCAAGCTTCCGCACAAGGCTGTACGATAAAATTTTAAAACTGCCCATGAGTTTTTTTACCGAGCAAAAAAAGGGCGATTTAATGAACCGGATGATTGGCGATATCGGTGAAATTCAATCTTCAATTGTAATGGCTCTGGAAGGATTAATAAAAGATCCGTTAACCATTCTTTCTTATCTTATTTATATGGTGTATTTAAGCCCGATGCTTTCAATGGCATTGTTGGTATTACTACCCGTTACAGCGCTTATTATTGGCAGACTTAGTAAAAAACTAAAAAAACAAAGTGGTGCTTATAGCATTGCATCGGCAGATAATCTGAGTCATGTAGAAGAAACACTGGGTGGTATAAAAGTGATAAAGGCTTTTTCTGCAGAAGACAGGATGATGAAAAAATTTATTGAAGGAAACAATAAAATATTCACCATTTTAAATTCAATGACGAGACGGCGTGATCTTGCCAGTCCACTTACAGAAGTAATGGGAGTAGCTGTTTTATGTTGTATTCTTTTCATAGGCGGTTACCTGGTATTTAACCAGAGCGGCGATTTACAGAAAGCTGACCTGTTTCCCTTTATTGCTATTTTTGGGGTGCTGATAAATCCTGCAAAAAACTTATCTAACACTATCAGCAATATCCAGCGTGGGCTTGGTGCCATTGCCCGGGTAGAAGAAATTTTAGATGCGCCCATTAAAATTGAAAACAAACCCAATGCCATAGAACTAAAAGGATTTAATAGTACCATCGAGTTTAAAAATGTAACCTTTAAATACCAGGATACGGTGATTTTAAATAACATCAATCTTACTATTGAAAAAGGAAAAACAGTTGCATTGGTGGGCTCTTCAGGTGCCGGTAAATCTACACTGGCCGACCTGGTGCCACGCTTTCATGACGTAAGCGAAGGATCTATTTTAATTGATGGTATCGATATAAAAGATTACACTATTGAGTCTCTGCGAAAGCAAATGAGTTTTGTAACGCAGGAAGCAGTTTTATTCAATGACAGTATCGCCAATAATATTGCACTTGGAAACATTAATGCCAGCATGGAGGAAATTACCCATGCAGCAACCATTGCCAATGCACACCATTTTATTATGAATAAAGATGAGGGTTATGCAACCAACATAGGCGACAGAGGAAATAAACTGAGTGGTGGTGAAAGACAACGGGTAACCATTGCAAGAGCTGTGCTGCAAAACCCACCCATATTAATTTTGGATGAAGCCACTTCCTCGCTGGATACGGAAAGTGAACGGTTAGTACAAGATGCCATCATCCACCTGATGGAGAACAGAACCTCCCTGGTTATTGCCCATCGCCTAAGCACTATTAAAAATGCGGATGAAATAATTGTACTGCAAAAAGGTGAAATTATTGAACGAGGCACCCACGAGACCCTGGTAGCATTTAATGGTTTTTATAACCGGCTGGTGGAGATGCAGGAGATTAGTTAACAGAATTTATTTTATTAAAACCATCAGGCATTATCACTACTTTCATATACCAAAAAATAATTGTTATTTAGTTAGTGTAAGGCAGTTTTAACCCATCAATATTTTAGAATTTTCAATAGATAAAAATGCTTGTAAAAACTTTTGGCAGTGCGGTGTATGGCGTTGAAGCTATTACGATTGCTGTGGAAGTTAATATTAACAACCAGGGCAAATCCGAAGCAGTAATAGTCGGATTACCCGATAGTGCCGTAAAGGAAAGTTTATTAAGAGTGGAAAGTGCCATTAAAGACAATGGATTTTTTATGCCCCGTACCAGGTTAATTGTTAACCTTGCCCCCGCAGATATCCGTAAAAGCGGTACCGCATTCGATTTGCCCATTGCCATTGCAACCCTTGCTGCAAGTGAACAACTAATTAATCCGGAAAAATTAGCAGATTATGTAATAATGGGAGAGCTAAGTCTGGATGGTGAAGTCAGATCTATAAAAGGTGCATTGCCTATTGCTATACAGGCACGTAAAGAAAATTTTAAAGGGTTGATTGTACCCAGGCAAAATGCACGGGAAGCTGCCATGGTAAACAATTTAAAAGTGTATGGCGTATCGCACTTAAAGGAAGTACTGGAATTTTTTAAAGATGAAGAATTTCTGCAGCCGGTAGTTGTAAACACAAGAGAAGAATTTGCATTTGCACAAAGTGATTTTGAAATAGATTTTTGTGATGTAAAAGGCCAGGAAAATATTAAGCGGGCACTCGAGATTGCAGCAGCCGGCGGGCACAATGCTATTTTGATTGGCCCGCCCGGTGCCGGTAAAACCATGCTGGCAAAGCGTTTGCCAACCATCCTGCCGCCGCTGTCTTTGCAGGAGTCGTTGGAAACCACTAAAATACACAGCGTGGCTGGAAAATTGCCGGCGAATGCAACCCTTATTTCCAAGCGACCTTACCGCAGTCCGCACCATACTATTTCGGATGTAGCCCTGGTTGGCGGTGGGGTAAATCCGCAGCCCGGAGAAATTTCTTTGGCACACAATGGTGTACTATTTTTAGATGAGTTACCGGAGTTTAAACGATCGGTGTTGGAAGTAATGCGGCAGCCAATGGAGGAAAGAAAAGTTACCATTAGCCGGGCAAAATTATCGCTGGAATTTCCGGCAAGTTTTATGTTGATTGCAAGTATGAACCCTTGCCCCTGCGGCTATTTTAATCACCCGGATAAACAGTGCACCTGCCCACCCGGAGGTGTACAAAAATACCTGAGTAAAATTTCCGGTCCTTTATTAGATAGAATTGATTTACATGTAGAGGTAACACCGGTTGCTTTTAGTGAACTATCCTCCAGCCAGCAATTTGAAAAAAGTGAAGTAATAAGAGAGCGTGTAATTAAAGCAAGGATAATACAGGAAGAAAGATACAAAGACAATGAAGGCGTTTATGCCAATGCACAAATGAGCAGTAAAATGCTAAAAGAAATTTGTAAAATTAATACCGCCAGCCAAAATCTTTTAAAAGTGGCGATGGAAAAATTGAACTTATCGGCACGTGCATACGACAGAATTTTAAAAGTTAGCAGAACCATTGCAGATCTTGGAGGCAAGGAAGCGATACAGCCTGAACATATTGCGGAGGCGATTCAATACCGGAGCCTCGACAGGGAAGGCTGGGGAGCGTAATAAATAAATCTGTAAACAATGTTTGAACCACTTAATAATTTTTTTGATAAGATTTATGTGATAACGCTGAAAAGGGCTACAGACAGGCACTTGCACCTACAGCAGGAACTGGATGGTTTGCAATATTCAATATTTTATGGTGCTGATAAAAATGATCTTAACCTGGAGGAGCTAACGATTAAAAAAGAGTATGATCCCGAACTGGCGATGATAAAAAATGTCATGCACAAAAGAATGACCGCTGGTGAGGTGGGATGCTCACTCAGTCATAAAATGATTTACCAGGAGGTGATTGAGCAACAATACAAAAAGGTATTAATACTGGAAGATGATGTGGTTATTGACAGGGAAAAAATTATGCTGTTTAATACCATCAGCAGCGAATTACCCAATAACTGGCAACTATGGTATTTGGGTTATGCAAAAAATGTAAAGCCTCCGGCAAATGCTTTTGCAAAAAAACTTTTTTATCATTTTTGCTATAGCCTTGGCATTAAGCGAACATTGAACCATACCGTTATAAATAATTTATACCCGGCGCCTTACTCCGCTCATTTGCAAAAAGCAGGGTTTCATGATTGTACCCACGCATATGCCATTACCAATGAAGCAGCAAGGATATTATTGAAGCAGCAAACGCCTGTGCAATACATTGCTGATAATTTACTTGCCTTTACCTGTACGAATGATTTATTGCGGGCATTTGTTTCAACACCTGCGTTGATTAACCAGCAATTTCAGGTGAGTAGCAACCCACCTGTTTCTTATGTAAAGCAATAACTGTATTGTTGTTTATACTGTTTAATTACAGGAATATGAAAGCAGCAAAATACCAGCTAAATGAAATTCATAAAATCAAAACCTTGTCTGCTGAATTTTATGCATGTCTACCAATCGGGTTTGTAAGGGTATACCGTTTTCCTGCTCCGATGTCTTGTAACGTTATAGAAAAGCGGCAGGCTGAAAATTTTGAACCTCCCAGTTTTTGATACGGGATTGATATGCTTGATTTCTGCTACAATTTTTTTAAAAAAATCTACGAATCTCTCGTTATTAAAATATTCATTTGGCTGGTTGTTATAAAAAAGCGGCTCCTGTAAATATGATGCAAACAATGCTTCATTATTGTCTACTTCAATTACCCGGTTTAACAACGCTTTGGTTGAATTATAATCATGATAATTTATAAAGCTTTTGGGGTTCATTTCCTCCGTAATTCGGGGGTTTCCCCAATAAATTGGAACGGTATTCGCTTCTTTGGCTTCAACTATTTTTTCGGTAACGTAACCCGGGTAGGTAGCGTTTTCAAAAGCAATATTGAATTTATATTGTTGGATAAAGGCAAGTTTATCAGTCACCCTGCCCCCCATATTGTTAAGCACTGCGCCACCTGAGTCTACCTTTTTATAAGCACTTAAATGGTGAAAAAAATCGATTCTGCTTTTAGTGTCTTTGCTGGATACTACAAAGCTGCAAAACCCGGTTTTTTCTTTCGCCAGCTCGTCAATTATTGCTGCTGTTTTTGGTTGTAAAAAATTCGCAATACTTTTATTTTCATCAAACAAAATCACATATAAGGGCAGCCGAAGATGATTGGGCTGTTGCAGGTAATCAAAAGAAATGGCATAATCTGCAATCCTGAAATCGGGTTCAACATTTTCTCCCAGAAATTGAATTTTATGGCATGTATACTGTAGATGAGCAGTGCCAAAATAGGAGAAGAATAAAATATCCGGTTCATCGGATAATTCCACTTGTACCTTTCCTTTTAAGGCGTTGATGAAATAATTATTGTGAGGATCGAAGCTCGCCCAAAAGTCAACAAATTTTATTTTTATCGTACTCATATTCATGCTGTAGTTAAAAACAAATCTACTGAGAAAAAAATAGTAGGGGTAGGCTTTGTTGTTTAAGATACGCTTAGGCAGCTATCCGTTTATAGTAAAAAGTCTGTTAGTATTGTGCAGTTAATGTATCAAATAAAATGCTGCAACTTACCATAACCGTTTGTAAAAATTGAATGTCAAAAGTAAAAAGAAACAGGACATTTTAACCAGCGAATTATCTATTTCTGTTCATAAAGTATATTAGCCGATTCTTATAGTTTAGCTGAAAAAAAAATTAATAAGTTACCTTTATTTCATTATGAAAAATTCTGTTCAATTTTTTATTCAATATTATATAAAAAAGCATTTGGGCTTTTTATGGGGCACATCATTAAGTGAATCAGATATTTTCTGGAAAAATTTTTTTCGGCTTAAGGCATCGATGCCTGTTGTTGTGCTGGAAGAGTCTCCAAAGAGTTTCCTCCTTAAGTGCAACATTAATAATCGTCCTTTTCAGTGTTATGTTCGCCGTGCGCCTAGTAGCGATGTTTTTGTTTTTCGGCAGATATTTGAAAAGATGGAGTATATGTCGCTTGTTAAGCTGATACAAAAAAACAATGATGCTGCGTCAATAAACTTAATTGTAGATGCCGGGGCTAACGTAGGATACACGGGTGTTTTTTTAAAGTTGTTTTTCCCGGAGGCTCACTTGTTGGCGATTGAACCAGACCAATCAAATGCTGAACAGATCAACTTAAATTTTACTGTAAATTATATTACTAATACTGAAATTATTTTAGCCGGCGTATGGTCGCATGATTGTTTTCTGGAACTTAAAAAGGATAAATCCAAAGGACAGGAGTGGGGGTTTTATGTGGAAGAAAGCCCGGTGCCAACAAACCTCAGGGCAATAGACATTTTAAACCTGCCCCAATTGAGTGATGGCAGTTTAATTGATATCCTGAAAATTGACATCGAGGGAAGTGAAACTAAATTATTTGAAGACAGGGAAAAGGCCCGCAGGTTATTAAGCATCACCAAATACCTGGCCATTGAAATACATGATGATGTTGCAGACAGACAGCATATACAACAAATATTACGGGAAAATAATTTTTCGTGGTTTGAAGAAGGTGAACTTACGATAGCCTCAAATGAAAAGCTAACTCATCGATAAAATAACTTGCGAAAGTTAAAATTGATATCTCCCCAAGGTTATGGTAATTATAAATTATAAAGGCGGTCAGTTAGCAAACAGAATTGTTTTGTTTAGCCATTTTATTGCCAATAGTATTGAGCACAATTACGCCCTGGTTAATCCTGAGTTTGATGAGTTTGAGCCTTACTTTATCAGCACCAGCACCAAACATTTTGACAGTTATCCCATCGGCGTAAATTTTAATAACAATTATTTAAAAACCCAGCTCATACGAAGAACTGCCAGGATTTTTACAGATGTTACCCACCAGTTATTTACAAGAACATCACTATATGTGCTGTACCGTATTTTTAAAACCCATGATAAACAACAACTAGTTTATGATCTCAATAATTCCGCTTTTGTGAAAGATGCCCAAACCAAAATGGTATTGGCGCAAGGTTGGCAATTTAGAGACCCAGAAAACTTTAATAAACATGCTGAAAAACTACGGCAATTTTTTACACCGCTTCAGCAATATGCAGACGAAGTACTAGCAATCATTACGGCAGCAAAAGCACAGGCAGTTATTGTTTATGGCGTTCATATCCGCCGGGGTGATTACGCAAGATATGAAGGTGGGAAATATTTTTTTACCGATGAAGTGTATGCCGATAAAATGATGCAACTGCTAGCACAAAATAAGGCCATTGGCAAAACCAGTGCCTTTATAATTTGCTCCAACGAGCCTGTTATAAAAGAAAATTACCCTGACGAACTGCTGCTGATAACCGGGGCAAGACATTTTATTACCGACCTGTATTTGCTTGCCGCCTGCGATGGCATTATTGGTCCGCCAAGTACTTTTAGTGGCTGGGCATCTTTTTATGGCAAAGTGCCTTTACGGTACATTCAATCGAAAGAGGATGTTATTTGTTTGGGGGATTATTTAAAAGTGGTATAGGGAGATGAAGTCATTAATAGCAGAATATTCTAACTGGCAACCCACTTAAGGAATCTAATTCATTTTTAAATGATAATGTGTACTTCTGCCGCCACCCGCAACTTCAAAGACGCCGAGGTTCACCAATAATTGAAGGTCTCGTGTAGCTGTTGCTTTCGATGTTTTTGTGATAGATATATATTTATTGGCAGTCATTCCTCCTTTAAATACACCTGGCTCTGCCAACATTCTTTTGATCGCTTTTAATTGACGAGCATTCAGTTCTTCTTTGAACTTGTCAAAGAACTTTGTTTTTTTTAACGTGAATGCAATTAATTCTTTTGCTTGTAATTGTGCAGTAAGCAGCGTATTTACAAAATATTTAATCCACCCAGTAATTTCATTACTGTGTTGTCCATTTTCCAATGCCGCATAATAGGATTTTTTATCGGCCTCAATTGTTTGGGATAAACTTAGTAATACTGGGCGGCCAATTGTTTGGGATAATGCTTTTTCTGCTATCGCCCTTCCTATCCTTCCATTTCCATCTTCAAAAGGATGAATAGATTCAAAATATAAATGAGCGATGGCGGATCGAACGGGTGCTTTTTTGATTGCTGCAGTTGCTCCTGGTGCGGTGTCGTTAAACCACTTTATAAATTGTTGCATTTCATAAGCAACATTTGAGGATGGAGGTGCTTCAAAATGAATTTTTTCTTTTCCGATTGCACCTGAAATAACCTGCATTGGCTCCTTGTGGGAACGCCATACACCTACATTTATTTTTGTGTATTGGCTCATTAATATTTGATGCCAGTTAAACAAAACGTCTTCCGTAAGTGGCGCTTCAAATGTGTTACGTACTTCAACCATTAATTGCCCTGCACCCTGTGCTTTTTTATCCTTTATTTTTGCATGCTTTTCATTAATGCCCAAATTATTTCGAATGGAAGAAACTACATCTTCCCGGCTAAAATATTCACCCTCAATTTCAGAAGTTTTAATAGCCTCAGCAACCATCATATTGATGATGGCTTCTAGCTGCATATCTTCTGGCATTGACTTTAAAAGACCTGTTACATGCCCTGTTTCTTCTGCAAAAGCGAAAAGCAAATCTTCAACCTCGTGAAGATTGTAACTGAAATTCGGCCAGTCTGTTTGTTGCCAATTATATGCCATGAGTTGATTAAAATGGTTATTCGGCTCAAATATACATAAAATATGAGCCGAATAGATGAGTTATTCGGCTCAAGAACAAACTTGAAAATTGGAAAGACTGCAAAAAAGCGTTGTGTTTTTGGCCTTAAATTTTGTTCATTGAGTATTGACGGAAGGGAATTGATGAGGAGACCCGGGGAAATGCAGCAAGCTCCATTTAAAGAAATATCAATACGTCTGCTTTATATTTGTATTCCTACAACAAAGTTATCCATCACTAAGATTTTCAGAAACCAGTCATGATAAAAAAAATCAGTAGTCTAATAATTATTTATTTGGTGTTCTGTTCTTCGAATGTTTCTTTTGGCCAATGTACATTAAGTTATGAATTGAGAAGTCTTATGTATTCTGTTTGTACCTGTTCCTCATTTAGAATAGAGAATGTCACGGGTGGGATTGGCCCTTACCAATTTTCATTTTTTAAAGATGGCTATTATAGTGATTGGAATAATATTGAGCCGGTGTGTTCAGGCACCACTAAATTTTGGATTAAAGATTTGGGTACGGGTTGTATACATGAAGACAGTATAGTGATAGCCCGGCCTACAAATCCCTCTCAAGGGAATCAGTACCTGGGTTCTGCTGGTGGCATCTGGGAAAATCCGGATAACTGGAATTGTGGTTTTGTGCCCGGTGATTTTTCAGATGTTTTTATAACATCGGGCGATGTTTCAATCAATTCGAATGTGAAAATTAATTCCCTCACCCTGATTGGGGGAAAGCTTACTCTTACAGCTGGCTATACATTAACAATCAAACATTTTGGATCTGACTGAAAGCGAAAAGCTTTCACAGGAGTCCGTGGGGTTTAAATTAAATGCTGTACTGAGTTTGCAATTCAGGACTTATTTTTTTCCCCTACATCGTCTTTCAACATCAAACCTCAACTCCATAAATTATAAGGGTTCAAGCAACGTCTTTCGTCGGGCAATAAGCAGAGCCGAGTACGTTGCATCGATTAATGAAAAGATGTTTTTGCTATGAGAACCCAACTCTGGCAAACGAACGATCCTTTGCTGTTTGTTAGTCTTTCCTCAATGCCACCAATAACATAATTGACTCCGTGAGCCGCCGTTGCGTCTTTTGACCAACGGCAGAAGGTATGTCCAGCTTAACTTATTGAAAAAGCATGAATTCGAAACCAGCGATTCGATTTGCATTCTAAAAGAAATATTCCTTCTTTAATACGAAGTTTTTCAACAGGCTGACTTCGGCTGTTGGTCAAAAGACGCAACAGCGGCCTACTGGTATAACTTAGTGCTTTTAAAATCAAAAGATGAATACTAAGAGGAGTAAAATGGTTTTGTTCCGTTACGAGGGAACGGAGAATTTTTTGTTTGAGGGTTACCTACATAGCGATTCTAGGGAACGAAATGCAGTGGTTTTTTTAAGTAAATTTACCATGCAATTCCAACCCGATTATGTAATAAAAGCCCAATAAAAATCCAACCGCCCAAAAGCTGCCGGATGGAAGCGGTAGCGCCGACGAAGGAGGCCTACAAGCGTACAGCCGGAACAAATGCTGATGCAGGTTATACTGTTCATAGCCCCAAATTTATTCCTTGTTTTTCCCTCACCTGCAAATGTGTCATCAAAACCAACCTCGTACATATTTTGCTACCTTGCAGCCTGTCAAAGTGCAAACATTAATAAATAATTTTCAATGAAAATATTACTGCAATACCTGAAGCCATATAAAGGGCTGATTTTACTGGCGCTTTTGCTGGCAGCCATCAACCAGGTATTTTCCATGCTGGATCCTTTTTATTTTGGTAAACTGGTAGATAATTTTGCGGCACATCCAAAGCAGACGGGCTATTACGACGCAAAAAAGGTGTTTCATGTTACCGGTACAAGAACACAAACTGAATTTGTTTGGGGCGTATTGGGTATGTTGGCTATACTGATAAGTGTGGCTATGGTAAGCCGTATTGCCAAAGCGTTCCAGGATTATTTTGGTAATGTGATTGTACAAAAATTTGGAGCAAAAATATTTACAGACGGCCTTCAGCAATCGATGAAATTACCCTACGAGGAGTTTGAAGACCAACGGAGCGGAGAGACCTTGTCTATACTTTCTAAAGTACGATCCGATACGGAACGCTTTATCATTTCATTCATTAATGTATTGTTTGGTATGTTGGTGGGCATTGTATTTGTATCCGTATATGCCGCAAGATTACACTGGTCCATAATGCCTATTTACGTGTTAGGAATGTTAGTGCTTGCGTTGCTTACAAGTGTACTAAGCAAAAAGATAAAAATTATTCAAAAAAATATTGTAAAAGAAACGACTGTTTTGGCTGGTACCACTACAGAGTCTTTAAGAAATATTGAGCTGATTAAAAGTCTTGGTTTAACCAACCAGGAAATTAACCGGCTCAACAAAAACACCTATAAAATTCTTGGGTTGGAATTAAGGAAAGTAAAAAGTATCCGCACGCTGAGTTTCATCCAGGGTACGTTTGTAAACTTTTTACGTCAGCTGATTATGTTTACGTTACTGTGGTTGGTTTTTCAGGATAAACTTACAGCAGGAGAAGTAATTACCTTAACCTTTTATTCTTTTTTTATTTTTGGTCCATTGCAGGAAATTGGCAACATCATACTCTCTTACAGGGAGGCAGAAGCATCCTTAAATAATTTTCATACCCTGATGAGTAAGACGCCGGAACCACAGCCAGCCAATCCGAAATCGTTGGGCAATATCAATCACCTGGAATTTAAGGGCGTGAGTTTTAAGCACCGTACTGCTAGCCATAAAGCCATTGATGATATTAGTTTTAATGTAAAGCTGGGCGAAACCATTGCATTTGTAGGCCCTAGTGGCAGTGGCAAATCGACCCTGATGAAATTACTGGTGGGATTGTACCGGCCGCAGGAAGGAAGTATTGAATACAACGAGCTGGACGAAACACAAATAAATTTTGATGACCTCCGCAACCAGATTGGATTTGTAACACAAGATACCAATCTATTTAGCGGTACTATCAGGGAAAACCTATTGTTTGTTAACCCTGCTGCCACCGAAGCAGACTTAACAGATGTGCTGGAAAAAGCTTCCTGCACCAACCTTATTGCAAGGGCAGAAAACGGATTGGACACTATGATTGGTGAAGGTGGATTGAAATTATCCGGTGGAGAAAAACAGCGACTGTCAATTGCGAGGGCCCTGCTCCGCAAACCCAATTTATTAATTTTTGATGAAGCAACATCTGCACTCGATTCATTGACAGAAGAAGAAATTACCAATACTATTAAATCTATTTCTTTGGGCAAAGAACAAATCTCTATCATCATTGCCCACCGCCTTAGCACCATTATGCATGCCGACAGAATTTATGTGTTGGAAAGAGGCGATGTGGTTGAAACAGGCAATCACGAGAATTTGCTTACAGAAAAAGGATTGTACTACGCCATGTGGCGGCAGCAGATTGGAGAGCGGAAAAAGATGCAGGTTAGCCTGTAGATGCCGATTGCATTTATAACTGTTGCATCTAAAAACTTAATTGAAAATCCTGGCTACAATGATGGCCGGGATTTTTTATGAAAATAGCTTGTTCCTTTTATTTAGAGTTGACAAAAAATATGCCCAGGGTTTTTTAATAAGTGGTGGTCTGGTAATGCTAATTGGTTTTGCAACCTGCACTGCCAATTTTTCTTTGAATATTCATTAAATAAATTGCATCATCTTCAATATTAAATCTGCGTCCGGGCAATTGAGTAAATATTTTTCTCTTTCATCTATACTGCACACGCCGGGGTAATCTCCTTCATACAAACGCATATCTTCAATAACCTGAAAATGCAGGTGTGGTGACCAGTTACCATTTTCTTTTTCTTCTCCAAAATGACCAAGCAACTCACCACGACTGATATATTTGCCTTCTTGTAAAGGCACTAAATCATTTAGACTTAAATGGCCATAAAGGGTGTGAAATAATACCGTATCCAGTTGATGCTGCAGCACGATGGTAGCGCCATAGTCACCAAAATTATCGTTGTAAGCAAAGCTGTGAACGGTACCACCAATGGGCACATACACTTTGGTGCCTGCCGGTCCCCAAATATCAATACCAAGGTGGATAGACCTTGTTTCTCCAGCCCCTTCCAAAGGTGCGTTATCTGCTGCGGCTATTTCAAAGTGCTTGCTTCTTGTATACAATATTCTATCCTCGTTATAGCCACCAATGCCGTATTTGCAATTATTGGCTTTTAATTTATTATTGATGTAAGCTGAAAATTGTTGCGTATCGGTAACTAAAGCAGTGGTTAATTCTGTATTGGCGGCCGTAAAATTCAAGTGGCAAAGCTGCTCGGTTGCGGCATTAAAGTCCACCACTTTCCCAAAGGTTGATTGGTATTTTAAAAGGGCATGTTCAAGTTTACTTTTCATGTAGTAAAGATACTGAATTACTGCGCCCTTATAAATTGCCGGCTCATTTGAACCTAACATTTAATAAGATGGCGTACACCAAGTCCGTATATAAAAAATATCAGTAAGAAGGAGCTGTAAAAGCCAAATTCAAAACGCATGGATGTAAAATAAACAAAGCCGGTGAAATGTTCGCCGGCTTTGCAATATTATTGATGAAACGCTATCAGGCAAAAGCCATTATTTCTTTTGTTGCTGCTATCGTGCGTTGCGCTGGAATAGTATTCATATTGACATCGATAGCCTGTAAAAACTTATCTTCCAGCAGGTTGGCAAATGCTTCAAAGTATTCGATTGCATCTTCTCTTTTATTCCTTTTTAGCCACCTGAAACCGCCAGGTAGATTTTTCAAAACAGTTTTATCGCTGAGGTATTCTATGTGGTGAATATCGGAAGGGGTAAGACCTATTTCCTCTAGTTTTGTTATTACCAACGTTAAAGGTGCATTTGTAACCGGGCAAAATTCCTCCGTCATTTCCGTCCATTCGCCGATGCCGGTATGGGCATAACGAAGAATTTCTCCTTCGGTAAAACGGGTAACTACCTGTACAAGGTTGCCGCAGTTGCAGGCACCATGGTGGCCCCATGCATAGTGGGCGCCGCTTCTTAAACGGGAAGCTGTTTCCCTTAAAGCGTTGATGAGTTCTATTGTTGCCTTAGCCATGTTGTGAATTTAGAAATAAAACAACTGCAGATAGCAAATTGTTGAATGTGGATGAAGAATGTTGAATATTGTTTGAAATGTTGAATGTTGTTGAAGAAGAATGTTGAAAGTTGTTGAAGATTGTTGAATGTTGTTTATCATAGGTTGCTTTTACTTTTAACCCTTTCAACAATATTCAACAACATTCAACTTATTAAACAACCTTCAACACTTCCAACCACATTCAAACCCTTCTCACACTACTATATTTATCATCTTATTTCTCACATAAATAATTTTCTTGGGTGCTTTGCCTTCCAGCCATTTTTGTATGGTTTCGTTGGCCAGCACTATTTTTTCTACATCGGTTTGGTCAATGTCTAATGCCATACTGATGTTAGCACGTACTTTTCCATTGATGGAAATTGGATATTCTTTTGAAGATTCTGTTACATATTTGTTCTCAAAAATTGGGTAGGATGCGTCTAAAATACTTCCGCTGTTGTTGAGCTGGCTCCATAATTCTTCTGCAATATGAGGGGCATAAGGCGTTAACAAAATCAATACATTCTCCAGGATTTCTTTTTTGTGACACTTGATATCTGATAACTCATTTACACAGATCATGAAGGTGCTTACAGCAGTATTAAAACTAAAACGCTCTGTATCTTCTTCAATCTTTTTGATGGCTTTGTGCAGAATTTTTAATTCGGCAACTGTCACCTCACCCCCCGCCCTCTCCAAGGGAGAGGGAGCTGAAGCAGTCGTCCAGATGGCACCTTTTTGTTCATCGAAAAATAATCGCCACAGTTTTCTTAAAAAGCGGTGAACGCCTTCAATGCCTTTGGTGTCCCATGGTTTGCTTTGTTCTACCGGGCCTAGGAACATTTCGTACATGCGGAATGTATCTGCGCCGTATTTATTACACAACTCATCGGGATTAACGGTGTTGTATTTTGATTTGGACATTTTTTCTACTTCTGCTCCGCAGATATATTTGCCATCATCTTCTAAAAAAAAGTTTGCTTCGCTATATTCATCTCTCCATTTCTTAAAACCGTCAATATCCAATTCAAAACCATCGACATATTTTACATCCACATGATGCTCAATTAGATTAACAGCATTAATTGCAATTCCTTTATGCTCGCCATATAAATCTTCAAGAAACTTTTTCGAAAAATCTTTTATTTCATTTATGGCATCTTCATCTCCAAGTCTAATTTTATCGGCAATACTTTTCGAAACATAAGTTACAGGCGTTGACAATATCCCAGGTGCGGAATATATTTCAAGGCCAACTCTATACACAAACCTGCTACTCCCCTGAATCATTCCCTGGTTCAACAATTTCTTAAACGGTTCTTCATATCCAATATGGCCTAAATCGAACAAAACTTTTGTCCATAAGCGGCTGTAAAGTAAATGGCCAACGGCATGCTCGGTGCCACCAATGTACAGGTCTACCTGGTTCCAGTAATCACTTGCTTTTCGGTCGCAAAAAGTTTCGGTATTGTGAGGGTCCATATACCTTAAAAAATACCAGGAAGAACCTGCATAACCCGGCATGGTGCTGGTTTCACGCCTGACCTCACCCCCAACCCCTCTCCGAAGGAGAGGGGAGCTTGATCCTAATGCTTTGAGATCCATTTCTTGTTGGAGGGGTTGGGATATTTTTTTTACTACCTCTTTTAAATTATTTTTTACTTCATCGTTGGTGAAACGAAGCATTGCAAATCCATTTTCTTTTAACC
>JANYCA010000098.1 GCA_025360525.1 Chitinophagaceae bacterium
AAACTAAAAAAGCCAGTCAGCCTTCACTTTTTCCAAAGTAAGGTAGGAGGTCTGCTTTTAAATAAATACACACAACATAGCAAAATCAATACTTTCAGACGAAAAAAATTAGATTCCTGATTTTAGTCGGTTGATAGTGTAAAACAATATAACAACAACAGTATGAGAGCAATTAACCCCTGGATTAATTTCAATGGAAATGCCGAAGAAGCATTCACCTTTTACCAATCAGTTTTTGGCGGAGCGTTGGTAAAGATCATTCGCTTCAAGGAACTGTCGAGCCCTGATTTTCCTGTACCGGATAAGGAAGCAAATAAGATAATGCATATTGCTTTGCCTATTGGCAAATACAATGTGTTAATCGCCAATGATGTTCCCGAATTTATGGGACCGGTAAATGAAAAAGAAAACAGGTCTAAAATATCAGTGAGTGCAGAAAGTCGTGAAGAAGCAGATAAAATTTTTAACGGATTATCAGCGGGCGGAGATATTGAAGGGCCGATCGGCGACAGCCCCTGGGGTTCATACGCCGGCATGTTCAGAGACAAATATGGTATTGAATGGATGGTGGAATTTGATCCAAATTAAGCGAGCAAATTTAAGTGAAGAAAAAAAGGGAATGTTTTGGCACAAGCGTGGCAACATTTACAAACATAAACCTACTGCCGTGGTTGCTATCTCCAATATCCATACTCCGCTTTAACAACACACAGCGGTTTAAAAAATAATACGAGTACGCTAATTCATTTTTATGATAGCATAATGGATTTTACATCTGTTAATGTATCTGCGTAAAGCGTTTTGAATGCAGCGTGCATGATTATGCAGACAATGATTCGTTTGGGCACAAACATCCAGCAAGCTTTTGGCTGATGACGGCTTTTACCTTCAGCAAGTAAATAACCGATAAAATGATAACTTGTAGAATAAAAAAATAACTATGAACCGCTTCAACAAACAATTTATTCTCTGCTGTTAGTATTTATTTTTTTCACATGCTGCAACGCACAAACCAATACACCCTCATCTTCAGATAAATTAGGTAAACATAAATTACCATTGATAGGCCAACCCAAATTAACAGGGACAAACGGTTCAAACGAATACCAGCATGTTAGTTGTGGCATACAAGATAAAAATGGAAACATTTTGTTTGGAACAACTGGCGAGGGCGTGTATAAATACGATGGAAAATTATTTACCCAATTCACTGTAAAGGACGGATTAAAAAGTAATTACGTCTGGTCAATTTTAAAAGGTAAATCCGGGGAAATTTGGTTTGGAACCTCTAAAGGAATTTGTCGTTTTGATGGGCAAAATATTATTCCTGTTACAATCAATTTTATGATTAGACCTTTATTAAACAACAATTATTATTATACTGACTGGTCTACAAAAAATACTGTATGGAGTATAATGCAGGATAAAACTGGAAAAATTTGTTTTGGTACCGGTGACGGAGTTTATTGTTATAACGGATTAAATTTCACTCGTTTTTTAAACAATGATAATGTGATAAATAAAGATAGCCTGCAACTTAAAGTAGTGTCAGATATACTGGAAGACAGCAATGGAAATATTTGGTTTGCATCTGGAATGCCTCCCGGAAATGAGGGCTTTTGTCGCTATGACGGAACAAAGATTGAAAGCTTTAAACCAAAAAGCGAAGGTTGGATTTGAAATGTAATAAAAAGCAAAAACGGAAACATACTTCTTGCAACAAGGCACTTTGGAGTATGGAGTTTTGATGGGAACTCATTCAATGATTACCCTCAACCCAAGGAATTAGTTAAGAGTTCACTATCTACTATTTTTGAGGATAAGACAGGTATTTTATGGATTGCATCAGACTATGGAAAGAATGTAGGTGACTCACTTGGCGGACTATTGTATTCAAACAGTTCAGTATCAGATTCAACAGAAAAAAGATTTACTAAGATTACCAACAAGGAAGTTTATTTCATATTTGAAGACAAAGACAATAATATTTGGTTTAGCACCAGGGGTATGGGGTTATTTCGGTACGGTAGAAAAACATTGGTCGAATTTTCTCAAGAGAAAAAGCATTAGCCCTTCTCTTAGGAGGCGATAAATCATATTTTAGTACCGGAATAAAATATCATTACTCTACTTTAATTCCTGCAGGCTGCAATGGTTTTTTATTATAAAAAGAATTTATGCAAAATGAAATAATATTAAGAGAATTTATGCAAAAAGTGTGGAATGAAAAGAAGTTTAATGCCATTGTAGCATATGTAAATTCCGAATATACAATTCATATAGATACAGGCGATCCATGGGAAGGAAAAACGTTGGATCATTTGGAATTTGAAACGAGGCTAAACTATTCCTTTAATTCCTTTCCAGACATTCATTTCACCATTCAAAATGTGATTTCGGATGGCGAATATGTTGCAATTTCCTGGATCATGACTGGCACAAATCTTGGAAATATTGGAGATTTTCCTCCAACAAAAAAAGCGATCAACACTGTTGGATCTACAATTTATCATTTTAAGAATGGTAAAATTAGCGGTCATAGCCAGGTATTTGACCGCACAACAGTAATGAGGCAATTGGGTTTTATATAAATGCTGTGGCCAATATGATGGACTGAATTAACTCTCAATCTTAAATAATTATTCCACCAATGTTGTTGGCGTTACAATGCCTTTTTTATCCTATTGTGGTGTAGCGTCTGGTGCCTGGGGCCTGCCTGAATTTTGCATAAGGTTATCGTTAGCAGCCATAGCCACGGCAGGTATAGGATACAGATTTATAGAAGCTGCTGTGGCAACGCCGTTAGCAATGCCTCCTTTCCACTGCCATAAATAACTACCGCCCGAAAACCTGCCAAAGCGGATAAGATCTGTACGACGCTGCCCTTCCCAATACAATTCTCTCACCCTTTCATCTAAAACAAAATTAAGGGTAAGGTCGCTTAATATTATTAGCGGAGCCCCGCTGCGGTTGCGTAAAAAATTCAGGTAGTTAACAGACTGGTTTTGGGTGCCCCCGGTTCCTCCCCTCAACACACACTCGGCGTACATCAACAGTACATCTGCATGGCGAAACAAAGGAAAATCTGTGCTCACAAATGAGTTGCTTGCAGCAGCGCTGCCATTTGAGTTTTTGTTTTTAAATTTAGAAAGAGCGTAGCCATCGTTAAAGTTTGTAAGGGTGGTAACATTAAGGTTTTGCCCGTTCTTGTACAACGAATTTCTTTTGTCGTTAACACCTGTTGCATCCATTATTAGTGCTGCTTCTTTTCTTGTTCTAAGCCCAAACCAGCCACCGCCAATACCAAAGTCGGCCGCCACCATGCTTCCTCCAACGGAAGCACTGGTAATAAAAGTGGTATTGCCATACGAAGTAAGCCGGGTACCATCTGCCACAATAGGAAACAGTATTTCATTTGCGGCTCCATTACTGTTATTATCCGATAAAAAAAGCCATTTGTAATCAGGCGTTAAAGAAAATAGCGTGGTGTTAATTATTTTATTTATTTGGGTGATGCACTCCGTATATTTTGGGTTGCCGGTGTACACCTGGGCATTCAGGTACAGTTTAGCCAACAGCATCGAGGCGGTTGATTTATCTGCCCGGGCATATTCATTTGTTTTGGTGGCGGGCAAAGCTGCGTCAATGGCAAGGAGTTCGCTTTCCACATAATTAAACAAACTACTGCGGTTGGCGTAGGGCGCTTTAAATCCTGATGCAGGGTCATTTTCTGTCAGCATTTTAAACCCGCCAAACAGCTCGATGGCATAATAATATGCAAGCGCCCTCAGGAACCTTGCTTCTGCCCGGTAAGTAATTATCCTTGCCTTTTCATCGGCAGGTACTTTTATTTCATCCAGCCTTGCAGTTGTGGTAGCCACTAAAAAACTGTTGGCATTTACTACAATATCTTTTAGGCGATAATACATACAGCGGACAATAGGGTTATCTGCTGCAAAAATATTTTGATTAAGTGGTTGAATACCCGGATCTGTCCATGCCAACACTGCCTCATCCGTTGGAATTTTCTGTAGCATCCAAAGGCACTGTATAAAATCATTATTGATTTCGTTGGGAAGAAAACGACCGCCGCCATTAGGCAACTCAATGGTTGCAAGCCGTGCATACACAAGGCCCAAGAAGGATTTATAAGCACTGTTGTTGCCGCTGGAGAAAAAATATGAATACCGGTTGCAGCTGCCGTATCGGTAACGGGTGCGCCCCATCGGGGTACGCCAGCAGTACTCATTACCAGGGATTGCCCCGGAAGCCCTGCCGGAACAAGCGTCCATGCAGTTCCGTTTCAGCAAAGCATGTCGCCCACATTGGTACCACCAGGAACAGCGGCCGTATTTGTACCACCTGCTGAAACACGCTGCCACCCCACCCCGGTATTGTACCAAAAACTGTTATAGGTGGAATCATACACCATCAAGCCTTTTGTGTTGGGGATATTTTTGCGGGCAACAGAATCCATCCGTGGTATAAGCAAAACGGCTGTTATAATTAATATCAAGTGCGGCGTTGGCATTTGGAGACGTTGTGCCGATGCCTACGTTTTGAGCTAGTATGTTCAATGAAATTGCCAGGGCAATAATCAGGGTAAATTGCTTTTTCATAATGTGGTTTAAGGTTTTGTGTTAAAATGGCATCATCTAATAAAATGCTTAACCATAGCTTTTGCTTTACTGATTTGTTGCCCAATACTTTTTGTACTGAATACTGTTTGCCGGCTTATTTAAAGTGGAAGATAAGCTTAGGCATTCACAATAAACACCTGCTGGCAGTATTTTACAATAGAACAAATTTTTTGCGTAAACTACCTGGAATGTTAACATTTATCAGCTCTCCAGTTCTACAACTACTCAAAACTAGTTGTGCTCTTACTCAGTTATTTTGCATTATCTGCCTGTTCAGGAGTTTTGTTGTTTGCTTGTGTTGCTGTGTTATGGCGCAGGCAGTAGCCGTTGTCGCCGATGAAGTCGGGAAAATATTTAACAGCACTATCCCCATTTAATCAGCCAGTTCAATCCAAACCGGTCCATGATCGCTTGTTTTTTCCCAACCCCGTACATGGCGGTCTACACCGGCGGCAATAAGGCGTTTGTTAATTGCCGGGCTCAATAAAAAATGATCAATTCTCAACCCGGCATTTCGGCCATAAGCATTCCTGAAATAATCCCAAAAGGTATAAATCGTTTCAGCAGGATAAAGTTTGCGAATTGCGTCTGTCCAGCCTTGCGCTACCAGGTTTTTAAAAGCAAGGCGGGTCTCGGGCCTGAACAATGCATCATCTGCCCACCGCTCCGGTTTATAAACATCTATTTCGGTTGGCATCACATTAAAATCGCCGGTCAATACTACCGGGTTACCGGATTTAAGGAGCGCCTCAGCATGTTTGCTTAGCCTTTCAAACCAACTTATTTTATAATCAAACTTGGGGCCCGGCGCAGGATTGCCATTGGGCAGGTATAAGCAACCAATTAATACGCCGTTAACCATTGCCTCTATGTACCTGCTTTGCACATCATCTTCGTTGCCCGGAAGTGTATTTCGCATTTCTACCGGCGCACCTATTTTTGATAAAATTGCTACGCCATTCCAGCTTTTTTGTCCATGCCAGATCGCTTCGTAGCCAGCGTTTTTTATTGCTTCTTCGGGGAATTTTCCCTTTGGTGCTTTCAGTTCCTGGAGGCATGCCACATCAGGCACAGTTTCATGAAGCCAACGAAGCAAAACCGGTAACCTGCCGTTAACACCATTTACATTATAGGTTGCTATTTTCATTGCAATAATATTTATGATAAAAAACACAATTAAAGGTAGCAAAGATTAATATGAGTTTTTAACGAAGCAGCATTTACCAAGGTCAAATAAAATACCAGTCTTGTTATAACACGTGCTGTGCCATCTCTTTATGCTGACTTGCAATTTGAAAAGAATTTTTAAAAGGATAACATCAAACAGCCTTGTTAATCGTTAAATATAGTGCGGTTATTTCTTTCACTAAATTTTCACATATTCGGACAGATACAGCATCATTTTTGCAGCTATATGGTTATATAAAAAAGGAAATAAATCATGTCAATACAAACAATTAAATTAAGTGTACTTGCTGTTGCAGCTGGTATATTTGTCGGTGGTTGTGCTAATACAGTTCATATAGAAAAAGTAAGTTCGGCAGACCTAAGCCGGTATAAAACTTATAGCTGGATAAGAGCAGTAGAAGATACCACCACCAAAACCAGCAGGTCTAATGACATAGCTGTACAAAACCTGCAGGCTGCAGTAAACAGCCAATTACAAAAAATAGGTTACAGGGAAGTGAAAACGAACCCGGACGTTTTGGTTAATTCGGAACTGATGGTGGAAAAGACAGAGCGGGAACAGAGGGATCCTGTTTACTCCCGGCCTTTTACCCGTTATTACTACAATCCCCGTTCGGGCCGCTACACAGGCTTTTATTATCCAAGCCAGTTCCAGGGATTCGATAGTCATACTACCTCGGTAAAAGAAGGCACCATCACTGTAATGCTGATCGATACAAAAACTGATAAGACCCTTTGGCAAGGATGGACAACACAAGAATTGGACTTTGCACAGATCACCGATAAAGAGATTAACAAAAACGTTAAATCGATTTTCAAAAAATTTGATACCAATAAATAACCACTAGCAACAGCAGGCCCCGCCAAAAAGCGGGGCTTTTTTTATACCCGTTTTGCGACTTGTAAGACCTGGAGCGAAATAAAAATTCGTTTTTTTAAAATAGAAATTCACCGGGTGTTCGTTTGTTTTTCAACTTGCATCCATGCACAGGCAGCATGTTAGTAATTTATCTGCGTACATATCATCAATTTCTATTTACGTTTAACCTCACTTAGCCATTCGGGTTAAGTTGATTCACCAGCCTTAAACCTCCTAAGTAAGTTGATTTCAAAATTAAATTGTGCAAACCTTTAGCTACTGGTTGTTAAAAAACTAAAATTACTGCGATGAAAAAAGTGCTTATTCTTTACGTTCTCACGTTATGTCTTAACGTTGGTAGCCTAAGTTCGTTGAAGGCCCAGAGTGTCGCTATCAATAGCGATAAATCTACCGCAGATCCAAGTGCATTGCTGGACATTAAAAGCATTACCAAGGGATTGCTAATCCCCCGGATGACATCTACACAAAGAACCGGAATTCTGTCCCCCGTAAAGGGTTTAATGGTATATGACATTACCACCGATGGCTTCTGGTTCTACGATGGCGCAGCATGGATTGTTTTGGCTGCAGGCAGTTCTACTAACTATTGGACCGCTGGTGTAAATGACATCTTTAATAATAATACCGGTAACGTAGGTATTGGTACATCAACGCCCCTTATAAAATTATCTGTGCAAACCGGCACCGGCAACTATGGTATAGTACATACCGATGGTATCACTACTATAGGCTCCTATATAGGAAACAGTAAAGGATGGTTAGGTACCAAGTCTAATCATCCGCTTGCATTTTTTACCAATAACAGCAACGAGCAAATGACTTTACTAACCAATGGAAATCTTGGCATAGGCACAGATGCGCCTTCATCAAGGCTTACTATTCAAACACCCAATAATGCTGACGGCTTTACCCACATAAGCGATGGCGGCATTATTCTAAAAGAGGCTGTAGGAGGAGTGTCCGCCACAATAGGAACTTATTCTGCACACACTTTCAGGCTGGTATCAAACGGCAGTTCTGTAATTAACATCGAGCCCGGCGGCTACGTAGGCGTTGGTGTTACTGACGCACTGCCAATATACAAAATGGATATCGCAAACAGGATAAGGATTCGCAGTAGTTCAGTATCTTCTACTGCAGGTATCGCATTGAATAACGCCACCAATTCGGCAGTAACAGCTTTTATAGGTACCAAAGTTTTGGATATGGTAGGCATTTATGGGAACGTGGCCGGATGGAGTTTATTAACAAATACAACTACAGGAGATGTGTCCATTGGTGCCCTCACAGCCCAATCAGGATATAAATTGACCGTGCAAGGGAATCAATACGTATCTGGAAAACTGTTCACGTCGCAAAATACAGAGGTAGGAGGCAATGCATTGGTTTTTGGTAAAATGACCGTTTATGGTTGGGACCCCTTTACCTATTCGCATAACTCTTATGGATACGCTCAAACAGGTGAAGGCGTTATTTATAATGGAACTAGTTTCAATGTAAGTATCGATGCTGCCCAAAGTGTAATGGCATCATCGTTTTTATGCATATCGGATGCCCGTGTTAAGGATATTGTGGGCACAAGCAATTCTATTAAAGATCTGGAAACAATCAATGCCTTACACATTACTGACTACACGATGAAGGATAAAATAATGTATGGTAATAATCCTTTTAAAAAAGTAATTGCTCAAGAAGTGGAAAAGGTTTATCCACAGGTAATTTCAAAGCACCCGAATTTTATTCCCAATATTTACCAGCAAACGAACAAGATTGAAAAAACTGCCAACGGGTATCTTTTAAGTTTCAACAATAAACATAACCTGGGGAAAGCAGCTAAAAAGATCCAGGTTATGATCGGGCACGAGTCCAGGCAATTAGAAATACGCTCTATTCCTTCGGCAAACCAGGTGGAAATAAAGGCTGCTGATTTAAAAACTGATCAATTGTTTGTTTACGGTGAGGAGGTAGATGATTTCCGATCCGTAGATTATGAAGGGCTCACCACATTAAATATTTCAGCAACGCAGGAGCTAAGCAAACTTATAAAAAAGCAGGAAACTACCATTGAAAAACAACAGCAACAAATAGAACAATTGTTGAAAAGGATGGATGCTTTGGAAAAGAGATAGGCTATCACCAAATATTGTACTCCGGGCCGGTCTCTGTAAATTAAGCCATGCATTTTTTAGCCCCATGGCAATTACTTCTCCTGAAATAAGTTCACTTAAAATCACTTAATAAAATTACCCATAAGCCATTGCAAAGTATCTACTTGAAAGTACAGTTTTTACTCATTTGCAACAAATAAATGAGGGGCCTAATAACCCACTTGCAAATAGTTGCAACTACTCCACGGCCCCTTTACCCATCTCCTACGTTATACATTTCAAGAGCTTTTTTACCGCACGAATTACCTGATAAAAACAAAAATATCTTTCCCAATTTTTTGCTTGCATTCAAATTATATTATTATTACTTTAGCTGCAATCTTGCTTATTCCAAATCATTTTATTCCTTTGGAATAGGAGCCTAACGAATGATCGATTACCCTCTTATTGATCACTCCGCCAGTCACCTCTAGACAAAACCTTTAATGTGAATTAACAGGTAATGCGTTGCATGCATTTGAAATTTTTCTTTTAACCTTCATCTTTAAAACAAACAAAAAATGAAAAACAGAATCTGTTACAGCCATTTGCCGGTATTTATTTTACTGGTGGACTTATGTTTAATTCAGTTAATGAATTACAGGCGCAGGATATTACTACGTACCAATACCGGCATGTAGCACCCGATAAAGCCGCTGAATTCATTAAGAGAGAAACTACTTATTGGAGCAAAATAGCCCAAAAAGCTATTGACAATGGCAAAATGAGTTTTTGGGCTATGCTCGAAAAAGTGGGCGGTACTGATATGGCTACGGCGTCTAATTTCCTGTTTATTAATTCCTGGCCCAATGTAAATTCAGATTTGGGTAATGTATTTGATCCATCAAAGCTTTTTCCCGGCGTGCCCACGGCAAAAATAAATACCGAAGCAATTAGTACTGTAACCGGAGAGATGTATGCAATAAATGATGGATGGCAGGAAGCAGCAAACATTAATGTTGATAAAGATTACAACTATGTGTTGATGAACTACCACAATTCCTCTAACCCAAGCGAATTTAACAGGTTGGAAAAAACCTATGGGGGGACCGTTTATTAAAGCGGCAATGGATAAAAGCCAGGTTGATAAAAAAAGCATGGGGCAATGCTATGGTGCTGACGCCTACCGGAGGTAATATGAAGTTCAACTGCCTGTCGTTTGACCTTTACTCCAATTTTAAATCAGCATTAATGCCAACATGGAGTAATGGTATCACTTTCCCTAACGCCGGCCTCGATTCACTTCAAAAAATATCTCTTGATCCTCCTGCAAGAGTTTTATAAAGGTTTATAAAAGTGGCATCAAAAAAATGATTTGCCTGAATATAGGGTGCACGGGTTAACAGGCTACTTTCACCAACATCATTTTTAATGCTCCCATGCTGGATGTTGCTACATTCAGCAAACTGAAACAATATAAAGTAAAAAGTATAAATCCCTTTTCAGCCAGCTGCAAAGGGATTTATATTACTAGAAATATACCGAAATTATTCACCGTCTGTAAAAAGTGGCTTTTGGAGCAAAGCCGGGGCGTAGCCTAAATAACATCGCACAATATGATTGGGTTCCCATATCTTACGCAAAAGATACCGCCAAAGGTCCACTTGCCGAAGGGTGGTTTATAATTTGAGAATTGCATTCAGAACTAAAAATCAATAACTAACCTAATAAACCATGACTGCTTTCAATAAAATTTTCAATTCTTTATTTACCAAATTTTTGTCAGAGAAAACGAAAGAAAAAAGTGAAAAAATAATTATTTATGTTGCGATAATTAGCTTTCTGTTTCACCTGCTATTAATTGCGTTTGCAGATTTACAGTGGATAAGATTTGATGATTTTTCCGGGCTGTTAAAAAATCCGATGACGGCTATTTATACGCCCTTCTCCTTTATTTTATTGTATGAAGCCTATTTGTTGGTTTATTATCTGCCAAAGTCTACCACAAAATATATTGGAAAGCAGTACGAAATTATTACGTTGATTATTATTCGGCGGATTTTTAAAGATTTATACAAATTAGAGTTTACAAACAATTGGTTTAGTAAACCGGACGATGTTTTATTTTCATTAGATGTGGTTGCGGTATTAATTTTATTTTATCTGATATACTTGTACTACAAAATTGTGGAAGTAAAAGCCAGCAAAAAAATATCTGTAGAGGTTGCAAATTTTATCAATTTAAAAAAGATAATTGCAACCATATTGGTTCCGGTATTTTTAGTGTTGGCTATTTACAATTTTAGTTTCTGGCTATTTGAAAATTTCTATTCAGTAAATCCAACAGAAGTTGCCATTAAAAATATCAACAAGATTTTTTTTGATGAATTTTTTACTGTTCTTATATTGATTGACGTGTTGCTTTTACTTTTTTCTTTTTTACATACAGATAAATTTAACCAGGTTATTAGAAATTCAGGTTTTATAATTTCAACCATTTTAATTAAACTTTCGTTTAATATTGAAGGAGTTTTAAATACTATCATAACAGTAGTTGCAGTTTTACTGGGTGTTTTAATTTTATATATTTATAACAAATACGAAAAACTCGAAAATCGTTTTATGTCTGCAGAGGGAGGAGTTTAAGGAAGACGTTGAGGTTCCATGTTATTTTGGTTCAAGCCTGCCATTTCTTTCGAGCCACGGCAATATTAGTCGGGCATCAGCCAAACCGGCTATCGTGACTGGTGATGTATCAATCTATTTTAAACTGACTTTCCATTTTTTTTGTTTAACAAAAAGATCAAATTGTATCTTCAACTATAATTTTAAAATTATGAGAACCCAGCTATTGCTTATTTCAACCCTTTTTATCGCATTCAATTCTTTTGCTCAAAAAAAAACACCTGCTGTTGCTGTTAATTCAGACAGCATTTTATTGCAAAAGGTAAAATTCCGGCCCATTGGCCCCTTTCGTGGCGGCAGGAGTGCAGCAGTTGCCGGAGATTTAAAATATAAAAACACCTTTTATTTTGGGGGCACTGGCGGCGGCGTATGGAAAACCATCGATGGCGGCAGCAACTGGAAAAATATCTCCGATAAATTCTTTGGTGGTTCTATCGGTGCGGTAGCCGTGGCACCGTCTGATAATACAATTTTGTATGCAGGCGAAGGAGAACCAACCCTAAGGGGTAATGTAAGCGAAGGATTTGGTATGTGGCGTACCGATGATGGCGGAAGAAACTGGAAAAAAATTGGCCTGGAAGATACCAGGCACATCGGACGAATTGTTATACATCCAAAAAATCCGAATATAGTTTGGGTAGCTGCTATCGGGCATTTGTTTGGACCTAACGACGAACGTGGCATCTTTAAAACCATCGATGGAGGCAAAACATGGAAGAAAGTTTTGTATGTAAATAGCCAAACCGGTTGCAGCGATTTAATAATGGAACCGGGCAACCCTTCCATACTATATGCAGGTACCTGGCGTGTACAGCGAACACCCTACAGTTTGGAAAGCGGTGGCGACGGAGGTGGCATATGGAAAAGTGTTGATGGAGGCGATACCTGGAAAAATATCTCGGCTAACAAAGGATTACCTAAAGGTTTGTGGGGAATTACAGGTATTACAGTAAGCCCATCCAACACCGATAAATTATATGCTTTAATTGAGAATAAAGACGGCGGTTTATTTGTAAGCAACGATGCCGGCGAAAGCTGGACAGTGCAAAACAGCGAAAACATTATCCGGCAGCGGGCATGGTATTATTCCAAGGTTTTTGTTGACCCCAAAAACGACAACCTGGTATATGTGCTGAATGTTGATTTTTTAAAAAGTACAGATGGCGGCAAGACATTTAAAACAATTAATACACCGCACGGAGATCATCATGATTTATGGCTGGATCCTGAAGAAGCCAACCGGATGATTATTGCGGATGACGGTGGAGCACAGGTAAGTTTTGATGGAGGTACGAATTTTAGCACCTGCATGAACCAGCCAACCGGTCAGTATTACAGGGTTAGCACAGACAATCATTTCCCTTACAGGATTTTGGGCGCACAGCAGGATAACAGTACGATACGTATTTTATCGAGAAGTGCAGGTGGCGAAATAACCCAGAATGACTGGCAGGAAACAGCCGGTGCAGAAAGTGGCTATGTAATTGCCGACCCCTTAAACCCAGATGTAGTATATGGCGGAAATTACAGCGGTTACCTGTCCCGCCTTGATCATAAAACCGGCGAGAACCGTGCTGTTAGTGTTTGGCCCGACGATCCGCTGGGTGGTGGAATAGATGTGAGTAAATATCGTTTTCAATGGAACTTTCCTGTTTTCTTTTCACCACACAATCCAAAAAAATTATATGCAGCAGGCAATAAATTATTTGTAACAGAAAATGAAGGCGCCAGTTGGAAAGCCATCAGCGGCGATTTAACTACAGATGATAAAACAAGACAACGCAGCAGCGGCGGGCCTATTACAAAAGATAACACCGGTGTGGAAGTGTATTGTAGCATTTTTACTGCAACAGAATCTGCTTTAGAAAAAGATGTGTTGTGGACTGGCAGTGATGATGGGCTCATACACATCAGCAAAGATGGTGGACAATCGTGGACGAATGTAACACCGCCGGCAGCCGGCAAATGGATGATGTGGAACTGTGTGGAAACAGATCCGTTCGAAAAAGGGAAAGCCTATTTTGTTGGCACCAAATACAAGAGCGATGATTTTACCCCCTACATTTTTAAAACAACCGATTACGGAAAAACATGGGTAAAAATTACCAACGGAATCCCGGCAACCCATTTTGCCAGGTGCCTGCGTGCCGATAAAAAAGTAAAAGGATTGTTATATGCCGGAACAGAATATGGTATGTACATCAGTTACGATGATGGTGGCAGTTGGAAACCATTTCAATTGAATTTACCCATTGTACCTATTACGGACATTACTATTAAAGAAAACGATTTAATTGTTGCCACACAAGGCAGGTCTTTTTGGGTACTCGATGATTTAACCATCGTACAACAAAAAACAACAGACATGCTTATTAAGCAACTGCATGTATTTGATGTAAACGATGCATACCGGTACGAAGGTTACCAGGATCTTCAGGCAAAAAATGCAGGCATCAATCCACCCAACGGATCAGTAATTAATTACTATTTGAAAAACATTACCGACTCCCCTGCCGTAAGTATTGAAATATTGGATCAGCATAAAAAACAAGTGAAATTATTTACCGCCAATGCCAAAGAAAAAGCAAATAAAATTGACGTCAACAAAGGCATGAACCAGTTTGTGTGGGACATGCAATATGCTGCGGCAGAAAAAATTGAAGGACAAATATTATGGCATGGAACCGTACCCGGACCAAAGGCCGCACCGGGAAAATATTTTTACAAAGTAAAGGCTGATAAAGATTCTGCAGAAGGCAGTTTTATGATAAAGGCGAATCCGGTTTATATGGCAACCCAACAGGACTATGAAGATCAGGTGAATTTTTTACTGGCCATCCGTGATAAATTTAACGACATACAAAAGGCAAATAAGAATATCGCAGATTTGCGCAAGCAGATAAATGACTTTACAGATAAACAAGGAAAAAAATTACCTGCGAGCATTAAGGCACAGGCAGATACTATCATTAAACAACTGACTACAATTGAGGAAGCGCTGCATCAAACCAAAGCAAAGAGCGATCAGGATGTGCTTAACTTCCCGATACGGTTGGATGATAAGCTTGCCGGCTTGTACAAATTTGCAGCCAGCGGCAACACCGCTCCTGCACAGCAGGGAAAGGAAACATTTGCAGACTTATCAACTCAAACAGACGTGCAGTTGAACAAATTGAAACAACTGCTGAAGGAAGAGTTACCCAATCTAAACCAGCAGATAAGAGATAAATCGCTGCCGGCAATTGGGTTGAAAGAGTAGTAATAAAAATGAGGCAGTCTAATAAATAAATGATGTCTCTCATATTTGCTTCAACACCACCCTTCTCCAAAAGGAATCCGAATAAAAAGAGGCTGTCTCGTACTAATGAGACAGCCTCTTTTTACTACAAGACTAACTTGGCCGGGCTTTTAATTCGTTTCTCTTTCTTATTTATTCACTGCCGGTGTAATAATAATATTGCGATAATCAACCGGACCATGGTCTCCCTGTATATACAACGGTCCCGGTTCTCCTTCTTTACTATCGAGCGCACCACCAGTTATGCCTGGTATCTCCTGGTTGCAGATAATTGTTTTACCATTAGCAACCACATTCACCAATCTGCCTACCAAAGTAATGTCGTAAGATTGCCATTCGCCGGCACTTTTAGCAACCATTTCAGTCGGTGCAATAAATCCATAAACGGCACCAAAATAATCCTTTAATGGTTCTTTGCCTTTGCTGTCTTCTACCTGTACTTCATAGCGTCCACGAAGGTAAACACCACTGTTACTTTCTTTTGGATAACGAAATTCTATATGCAGTTTAAAATCTGTAAAAGTGGCATCCGTAACAAGGTTGGCCCCGGAATGCGGACTTTGTAGAATTCCGTTTTTTACTACCCACTGATTGGTGCCCATGGCGTGCCAGCCTTTTAAGTCGTTTGCATTTACCAAATGTATCGGCTTGCCCCAAACAGGCCCACTATTTCTGCGTAGTGAAGGTGCCCGTTGGGCAGTCCAGTTATATGTTTTTCCATCAGCAGTTACCATAGTTCCTGTTAACACATCTCCCTGCAGCGTAGCTTCAAAAGAGAGATCATTGTTTTCTTTTTCCCATTGTGGCGGAATGGTAAAACTCATTTTGCCTTCACTAAAATTTATTCGGGAGATGGGACGTGCACTGCCACCAAAGCCTACAAAGTGACCAATTAAGTGATGATTACCGGAATGATTTACTTCCAGCCAGGAAGGAAGTTCTTTTCCATCTGCATTTACCGTTATATCCCATCTGCCTTCAATGGGAGACGGATCAGCAACAGGCAATGACCCAGCGTTTGCTGATAAGCCGTTTAAAAAAACCAGCACCAGCGGCAACAACAGTAAACGGTAAATGGATGTAATGGAGTTTGTTGGATTTTTTATCATACAGTGTATTTTTTGTTTGTTTATTGAATCGTTATCGGTTGCAATATAAATCATTCAAAGCCGCAGCATGTTAATAAAAAATATAAACATGATTTAATTATTCCTCCGGTGGAAGCTGCAGGTTTAATTTCAGGTCATCTAAATCCATCTCCCGCTCTACCTGCCTGATAACACTATCACTATATTCTCCTTCCTTGTGCGCCTTTATTAATAACTCCCTTTGAAATTTGCTGATGGCTACCTGTGCTACATAAAGTTCATCCGGTAGGGCATCTTCAACAGTTAAATTAAAGCGATGGGCTTTTTTATACCTTTTAATCTCTTTAGTGAGTTGTTGAATCTCGTCTTCATATTTATTTTTTAGTTGTTGCTGCGTTTTAATATTGCGGGGCAATTGTAATTCATTTTCTATAAAATGCAAAGTACTGTTGGCAAGGTGTAATTGTAATTCATCTACCTCCATACCCTCATTGGGCTGTGGCTTTATTTTTAACCATCGTATCAGCAGCGGGAGCGACAGGCCTTGAACCACCAGTGTTACAAATATCACTACAAAAGCTAAAAAAATTATGGAGTGCCTTTTGGGAAAAGCACCACCATCCTGCATTACCAGCGGCAATGCCAATGCTGCTGCTAAAGAAATTACACCCCTGGTACCGGTCCACGCAACTACCATTACGTTTTTCCAGGTATCGTCGGGATCGGTGGTACCGTTTGCTGCAGCTGTATCCGCTTTTACCGCATGAAAAATTTTAAACCAGTAGGCACCGCCAAAAACCCAGACGATTCGTATTAAAATTGTTACCAGGCTTATCAGCAAACCATACCCCAGTATTTCTGTAAATGGATATCTTCCAAGATCAGCGATGATGGACGGTAACTGCAAACCAATTATTATAAAGACAAACCCTTGTAATAAAAAAATCATGGTATCCCATACCACCCTGTTTCGTATTCTGCCCCGATGCGAAAATACCTCTGGCCCCCGCCAGGAAATAACAAGGCCGGTGCTTACCACCGCCAGTACACCAGACATGTGAAAATGTTCCGCTAAAAGGTAGGCAACAAATGGCGCCAACAAGGTAAAGCTTGTTTCTACAATAGGATTATTGTGGATTTTTTTTAACGTAATTACAAACAGGTAGCCCGTTGAAACACCAATCAGAATGCCCACACCTGCTACCAATAAAAACTGTAACCCTGCCTGCCAAAAAACAAATGTGCCGGTGGTAACAGCCGCCACTGCATAGCGATAGGCAATTAATGCAGATGCATCATTAACCAGACTTTCACCTTCTAAAATTGTGATGACCCTTTTATTTAATCCCATACCCTTTATAATACCCGATGCTGCCACAGCATCCGGCGGCGAAACCACGGCACCTAAGACAAAAGCCAGCGGCCAGGTAAATCCAGGAATGGTATAATGGGCAGTAACGGCTACAGCTACTGTTGTAAAAAATACGAGGCTTATAGCCAGTGCAGAGATTGGCCGGATGGAGCTCCTGAATTCGTGCCAGGAAGTGTTGGAAGCAGCATCATATAAAAGCGGTGGAAGTATAATAACGAAAACAACATCCGGATCCAATGCCAGGTTGGGTAAGCCCGGCATAAAACCAATAATCAAGCCTGCAACTACTAACAGAATTGGATATGGAATCTTTCTTTTGTGGGCAACTGCTGACAAACTGATCAGGATGGCCATAATAAAGATGACAATTTTAAATTCTACCATAAGTTAGTCAAGCTACGAAAAAACAAGCCATATTACTTAACCTGCTGCTTTTGCGGTTTCACACCTAAAACGTAATGCCAAAAGAAAAACAATGGGCTCGCCCGTACCTTACTTTACAGGTTCTCATCCTTACAAACCGTTTCAGGTTAACAGGCAAAGAATGATAACCTACCGAACAAAAAAGACATGATGCAAGCCAAAGGATATTTATCAACAAATGAATCAGTTATTATCACCCAGTTGCTTTTTATTAACACCCTTCTCTTTGCCAATTGGTTCGGGTGCTGCCTCCGCCTCTTCACCAACAATATCGTGGGAAGCCGCAATAAAAGCCCCCTGCGGTTGAGTGGGATTTTTTTCGTTATAACCTTTATGAATTTTTGAATCCGCAATCAGCTCTGTTCTTTTGCTTTTAATTTTTGCCATTTGTAAGTATTTAAATATGAATTATCAAACTTTCATGCCAACTTATACGAATATATCTTGTCGGTAAAATGTAACCCAATAAAGTTCCGGGAACATTCCTGCGAAGTTACACAGGCGGAAAAAAAAATGAGACGGGGAAAACATTCCTCAACAGTCGGCGTGCGGTAGCCTGTATCAGGTATCGGAACATTGAAGTCATCGAATAAACTCATTGTTGCAACAGCAGCGTACTTAAAACGCCTATCAAATAAATGCACAACACATTTCACCCCGGGTTGTAAAGTAAACTGCCCAAAATATAGAGGGTATTCAAATGTAGCAGTCTACTCTTTTATAATCATTGGCTTTTCAAGTATAAGAAACTCCAAGGGCTGTAAATGGGTGCCAGTAAGTTCATCCTCGGGAAAGGGTTTCCGCTCGCCTAATTCCGCATAACCATGGCGTTTGTACCAATCAATTAATTCTGTCCGCACGGATATTACGCTCATATAAATGGCTGTACTGTTTACCTGTTTTGCATATTCATCCGCAGCTGCCAATATTTTTTTACCTATTCCCCTACCCTGCATATCCGGTGCTACACTAAACATGCCCAGGTACAATTTTGAGCCATGCTGCTGCAAATTTACACACCCTGCAAAAAGGCCTTCTTCTTGGGTAAATTTTAAAAAAACGCTTCCCGGTTGTTGCATTACCTGTTGCAGGTTGGCCGCATCCGTGCGCCTTTCGCCGGCAATAAGGTGGGCCTCACTAGTCCAGCCTTGTTTGCTGCTTTCGCCCCGGTAGGCACTATTAAGCAGGGCTTCCAGCGCAGGAATATCGGTTATTGTTGCAATAGAAATGGAGGGATTGCTAAATTCATTCATATGGATGCAAAAGTAAAATTTATCAGGTACTAAATTCAGGTAAAATGTTGATTAAATAATAGGCAGATGAGTGGGTATATCCATTAAATAATACCAGGTTATCCAAAATACAAAATTTGAAGTTACATTATAAGGGTACCTTCAATGGAATACTGGCAATTTGCCCAATTCAGCTTCCCAATTATATTGATTGCATACAATCTTTAATACCCTCATTAATAGTTTTATTGATAACAATGTTGGCATTGCCCAAAATTTTTTGCCGGAAACACTTGCTTTGCATCTGAAAGAAAATCTTGCTGCATTGTACGCCAATAAAGAATTCCGGCATGCAGGTACCGGAAACGATGTGTTAAGTGTAAAAAACAAACTGGTAAGGAGTGACATGATTTACTGGCTTGACAAAAAGCACAATAACCAGTACGAAAATGATTTTTTTGAGCTGATGGATCTTTTTGTAAGCCATTTAAACAGCACCTGCTACACCGGTATTACAGGATATGAATTTCATTATGCGTTGTACGAAACCGGCAGCTTTTATACCAAACACCTGGACCAGTTTCGCACCAACGACAGCAGAAAATATTCGATGATATTGTATTTAAACCCCGACTGGAAAAAACCTGACGGAGGTGAATTGCGTATTTTCCATAACAACAGCACACAGGATATTGCTCCATTAAACGGTACCAGTGTGTTCTTTAAAAGCAGTGAACTGGAGCATGAGGTTTTACTAACCAACAAGCCAAGAATGAGTATCACCGGATGGTTAAAAGTAGATTGATGAAAATTGCCTGCTATTAGCTAAAAAAATCACTCATACTATTAATTGCTTCAATCAATAGCATTTTTAGTTTCCCTCCATCTCCACATCCATTTAAACAATTCCATCACCACAATAATGGACAGCGAGGCAGGCAATAGCAATATCCATTCGTTAAAATTTATGGGTTCTAATTGCAATACATTACTCAACAAAGGAATGTAGGATGCAGCAATACTTACCAGCTGTGCCAGCAGAATTCCTCCCAGCAAAACATAGTTATCTTTTATAGGGAGCCTAAACAAACTTTTGGTCTCCGACCTGCAGTTGAGCACATGAAAATTTTGTAACAACACCATCAACATCATCACTACGGTTCTTGCATGTTTTTCGGTGTAGCCAAGCTTGTAAATAAGGTAATACCATACGCCAAAAACCAACCCTGCAATAAAAACTCCGGAAACAATAATTTCGCTATTCATCAATTTATTAAAGATGCTTTCACCCGGCTTACGGGGTGGTTTTTGCATCACAGTTTTATCACCTTTTTCAAATGCCAGGGCAATTTCCTGTATGCCATTGGTTACCAGGTTTAGCCATAATAACTGCACAGCAAGAAAGGGTAAAGAAATATTGGTAATAATGGCCAGCGCAATGGTAAGTACCTCGGCTATACCCGTTGATAACAGCATGTAAATAATCTTCCGCAGGTTATCAAATGTATAGCGCCCCTCTTCCACCCCGGCGGTAATGGAAGCAAAGTTATTATCGGTAATAATAATGGAAGCGGCCTCCTTGGCAAGGTCGGTACCCGCCCCCATTGCAACACCAATATGTGCCGATTTAAGTGCAGGTGCATCGTTGGCACCATCGCCTGTAACAGCCACATAATGTCCCAACGATTTCATAGCTTCTACAATACGTTGCTTTTGTAACGGTGCTACCCGGGCAAAAACTTTTTTATACTGAATTTTTTTTGCCAGATCCGGAATCGGCAATTGGTCCATGGCTGATAATTCAGTACCTGTAATGATATCCTCTTTTGTAGTAGCAATGCCGAGTTCTTTGGCAATAGCAAGCGCAGTGGATGGATGATCACCGGTTACCATCAACACTTCAATACCTGCCCGCTTACATTCCACCACTGCGTCTTTAGCCTCGGGGCGCAACGGATCAATCATCCCGATAAGACCAATTAATTGCAGCGAGGGTAGTTGTTCAATGGAAGCTGTTTCTACTGCATTGCCTGCCAAAGCAAGCACCCTTAAACCCTCCGAGGCCATTTGTTCGGCGGTTGCAGCAATGGCGGCCCGTTCAGCATCCGGTAGTTGCAGCAAGACGACTTCTACTGCACCCTTCATTGCAAAATGTAACGAGCCTTTATCCTTAAAAAATACAGCAGAATACTTTCGTTCCGATTCGTAAGGAATTAGTTGGACAACTTCAGTGTCTTGTTTAAAAAACCCTGGATCTTTACCAATTTTGTATGCCAGTGCCCTAAGTGCAACATCTACCGCATCGCCGGAATGCTCCCAACCTGCTTCAATCTTACGGAGTATACCTTCATTAGAAATAATACTTGCTAAAATAAACCGATGCAATTCAGGGTTCATTTCGGTAAGCTTGTTTTCCCCATCCATTATATTGCCATCACCATTGTACCCCTGCCCCGTGACATTGTAGAATTTATTACCCGGTAAGCAGATTTTCTTTACCAGTTGCTGATCGAGTGTTAACGTACCTGTTTTATCGGATGCAATCATTGTGCAACTGCCTAACCCTTCTACAGCCGGCAGTTTACGAACTATTACATTTTTTTTGGCCATTCGTCTTGTACCAATAGATAAGGCCACCGTTAATGCAACCGGCAATCCTTCCGGAATGGCCGATACACCTACTGCAACCATTAAAAAGAAAATTTTTGCAGCAGGCATTCCTTCTGCATATCCTATAAAACCAAGTACAATACAAATAACGAGTAAAACAATACTGATCATTTTAGAGAAAGATTCCATCCTGTTTATCAGTGGTGGCTTTTCAGATTCGGTGGTACGCAGCGAATCAGCAATCTGGCCTATTTGTGTTAGTGCAGCGGTGGCTATTACTACACCGGTTCCCCTGCCTTTTTGTACAGTTGTAGCGGCAAAAGCCATATTTATACGGTCGCCGATTGCCAGTTCCTCTCCTCCTTTTAAAGGGTCTGTATTTTTATTAACTGCAACAGATTCTCCTGTAAGCAAGGCCTCTTCAACTGATAAGTCATTTACTTCAAATAGCCTTACATCTGCCGGCACTTTAAATCCCGATTCCAACAGCACCACATCACCCGGAACCAGTTGCTCTGAATCAATTTGATGAATACCTCCGTCTCGCCTAACCCTGCAATTAACTTTAACCAGGTTTCGCAATGCATTTGCACTGTTTTCTGCCCGCCATTCCTGATAGGTGCCCAACGTAGCATTAATGACAATGATAACGGTAATAAATATTGCATCCTGTATGTCTCCGGTAAATCCTGAAATAATACCAGCCGCAATCAATACATAAATTAACGGGCTTAAAAACTGCCGGAAAAATAATTGCAACAGAGAAACTGACTTTGGCTGAGGAATGCTGTTGAGGCCAAACTCTTTTTGGCGAACAATTACTTCTGCCTGGGTTAAGCCATTTCGGTTGGTTTTAAGTGCGGTGAGCACTTCTTCAACCGGTAACTGGTAGTGTACCATATTCATTGCTGCGGTGGTTTAATTACATACTTGCCTGCAACAAAGATACCCAACCTGATTACTTATGCAAATGTTTGCAATTACCATATCAAATGATTGATTTCAGCGTGTCGAAAACTTTTGTATTCTTATTAGATAAATGAATGGGAAAAAGCAGGATTTTCCAAATTCAACAAAGAGAAGATGGCGCTATTTTACAACATGCTTTTTAGCATTTGAAGGAATGTTGATTTTAATTAAGAAGGCATACCAGATTACTACCTGTTATAGCTTTTGTACTGCTTCTTCCGCAGGCAGCAACTTAAAATAAGTAGCTTTAAAACGGTTGTTTACAACTTTTCCCTGTACTTCAGCCTTACTTACCGCATTACAAAAACCTTCTTTTGCATGCGCATCACCATGATCATCTATTGAAGTGCCATCCACAAAATAGGCTTTACCATTTATGCGGACAGCCAGGTCGCAACTTTTGCCTTTTAGATGAAACTGGCATTCACCGCAGGCAGTTTCAACAATCTGTATTTTTTGTTTATTATCCGGCACAGCAATACTTTTTGATATTTTTTGTGCAGCGACAGTTGAAAAGCAAATACAGCAGATAATGAAGAAGAGATAATTTTTCATGATTATTATTTTAGCAAATACTTTTTATCAAAACTACACTTAATTTTTTTCAGGTGATCGGGATTTCAAAGACAGGTTTTCCAGGAGCGAACCAGAAGGAACTATTGTTTACAATAAAGAAACTATTTAAATTGCTTAGGTGTAAAAAGAATAACTTGCTATCAACATTTTCAATCTCTTGAAGAAAATAAATTACGATGAAACTTAGCCATGTTCTCTTTACAGGCATCCTGTTTATACATACAGCATCATTAGCCCAAAGCAACAAAGGATGGATCAACCTCTGTAATGGCAAAGATCTTACCGGCTGGAAAACAGTGGGTGGAAAAGCTACCTTCTCCATAAAAGACAATATCATCACCGGTAGCACAGTTGCCAATACGGGCAATACATTTTTAATAACCGAAAAAGAATATGGAGATTTTGCATTGGAACTGGATGTGTTTGTAGAAGACGAGGAAGGTAATTCCGGTGTGCAAACAAGAAGTCATTTTGATGCAACTGCCAATAACGGAAAAGGCAAAGTTTATGGCAGGCAATGCGAAGTGGACCCAAGTGAACGTCGGTGGACGGGCGGAATTTATGACGAAGGCCGGAGAGAATGGCTATATCCCATGCAATTGAATGCAGCAGCGCAAAATGCTTACAAAACAGGCAAATACAATCATTTAAAAATAGAATGTATTGGCAACGAAACCAAAACCTGGGTTAACGGCATTGCAGCTGCTTATGTAGTGGACACTGTAGATGCAAAAGGGTTTATCGGGTTGCAGGTACATGCCATTTCATCGGAAAGCCATGCAGGTAAAAAAGTATCTTTTAAAAATATATTTATAAAAACAACCAACATCAAACCAACTGCATTTCCTGCAAATATTTATGTGTCCAATCTTGCAAGCAATACACTCACGAGCTATGAAAAAAAAAATGGCTGGCGATTACTTTTTGATGGCCAAACCAATAATGGATGGGTAAGGGCATTCAGCAATCGCTTTCCCGAAAAAGGTTGGGATATCAGCAACGGCTGCATAACTGTTTTATCTTCTGATGGCAGGCAGGCTGGTGGCGGTGGCGACATTATAACCAAAGAGGAATACAGTGCCTTTGATTTATCATTTGAATTTAAATTAACGCCCGGTGCAAACAGTGGTGTAAAATATTTTGTAACCCTGCTGGAGAAATCCGACAGTTCTGCAATAGGACTGGAATACCAGGTGCTGGATGACACATTGCATCCGGATGCCAAACTGGGACGTGATGGCAACAGAACATTGGCTTCGCTGTACGACCTGATAAAAGCCGACAAACAAAAAAGATTTATTCACCCCATTGGCAGCTGGAATACAGGGCGGGTTGTTGTATATCCAAACAATAAAGTGGAGCATTATTTAAATGGCGTAAAAGTGCTGGAATACATAAGAGGCTCCAACGAATTCCGCAGCCTGGTGGCCATTAGTAAATACGCCCATTGGAAAAATTTTGGCGAAGCCTACAAAGGTCACATACTCCTGCAGGATCATGGCAACGAAGTATCTTACAGAAGTATAAAAATTAAGATAATTGATAATTGATATTTGATATTTGATATTTGATATTTGATAATTCACTATTCACATTTCACTATTCACTATTCACCATTGACCATTCACCACCATGTCATCACGCCGCAAATTCATCCAACAATCTGCACTTGCTGCAGCTGGCACCTACATAGGTGCACTAGGCTTTAGCGCCAAAAGCTATGCAAATATTTTAGGAGCCAACGACAGGGTTAGGCTTGCAGCCATTGGCTTTTCGGATCGTTTCCGACAGACATTGTTTCCCTGTTTTTTAAATCATTACAAAGAATTAAATTTTGATTTTGTAGCTGTGTCGGACATATGGAAAATCCGCCGACAGGAAGGGGAAGCTTTTTTAAAAAATGCTATGGGGCATGATGTAAAAGCCTGCCTTAACAACGATGAATTGTACAATACAAAGGATATAGATGCAGTAATTATTGCTACAGCCGATTTTCAACATGCCCTGCATTGCGTTGAAGCCATGAAAGCCAATAAAGATGCGTATGTAGAAAAGCCTTTTGCAGAAACAATGGATGATGCGGCAGCGGCCTTAAATGCAGTAAGGTCAACCGACAGAATTGTTCAGATTGGTTCCCAAAGAAGAAGTGGCGGCAACTATCAGGCTGCGGCTGAATTTATTAAGGCGGGAAAATTTGGCCCCATCACCATGGTAGAGTTAACCTGGAATGTGAACCAGCCCGGGCGCTGGCGCAGACCTGCACTGGTAGAAAAATGTAAAGAAGAAGATCTTGACTGGAAACGCTTTTTACTAAACCGGCCGTACGAAACATTTGACCCACGCAAGTACCTGGAGTACCGGTTGTTCTGGCCCTACTCTTCCGGCATGCCGGGGCAATGGATGAGCCACCAGATAGATACGGTGCATTGGTTTACCGGATTGCAACATCCACGAAGTGTGGTGGCAAACGGCGGCATTTATATGTGGAAAGATGGCAGAAAAAACTGGGATACAACCATGGCAGTTTTTGATTATGGTCCCCAGAATGACCCTGCAAGCGGCTTTCAGGTTTCCTTTGCATCCCGTATGCACAACGGCACAGAAAACCCGGCCGAAATTTATTACTCCAACGGCGGTGAGTTAAATCTAAACACCAATAAGGTTTCACCCAAAGGAGGGCTTACAGAAAATATGGCTGCTGCCATGAATATGAAGGCAAACCTGTTGCCTGAATTTACTTTAACAGATAACGCTCCAAAGATTATATCATCTGCTAACACCGGTGCTGATAACCTGACGAGTAACCACATGCGTAACTGGATGGAATGCATCCGCAGCCGTCAGCAACCCAATGCGCCTGTAGAAGCAGGATACCAGCATTCCATTGCAAACATCATGACAAATGCCGCAGTAAGAACCGGCTACAAAACCAGCTTTGATACCGCTACGCAACAGGTAATGGCCAACGGGAAAATTTTTAAATACTAGGTGGTTTTTGAAGAGAGAATATGTGATTTATGTAAAAAATGTGTTGAAGGATACAACAGTATTTTGGTAAAGTATTTGAACTTTGTAACGCAGCGATTTTGTTGCAATTTTACAATTTTTTAAAATGCCCATTTTAACCATTATTATTGTTCTTATTGTTGTTGGTGTGCTGCTATGGCTGATTAATACTTACATCCCCATGCAGCGTAGTATCAAAAGTATTTTAAATGCCGTTGTGGTAATTGTTGTTGTTATATGGCTGTTGAAAGTGTTCGGCTTGCTTAGCGGTTTACAAAATCTGCACACCTGATTTAGCGTAAGTTTATTTAGTTGTTTTGTGGCAGTAATACAGTCTTCTTCCAAACCGTATTACTGCTACCATTCGTAAATTACTTTTTCGAAAAATTAGATATCAACGTTTAATTTTTCTAGCAGAAGATATTATTTTTTTTGTGACAACTTAATTGTTGATAATTAGTAGATCCGGCGTAGTTGGATTTTAATTCATTTCAAATCCAACTACGCTGTATCTTTCTATCACTTAATTTTTAGTTGCCTGATTATAAATTCAAAACTGGCATCGTATACTTTAATCCAATTTCTGTGCAATAAGAAAGAGTGTACTTCATCCGGCAGCACCAACTGTTCTACCTTTACATGTTGTTTGCGCAAAAGTTCCGCAAAAGTTACAGATTCGCTGAAGGGTACATTCCTGTCATCATCGCCATGTATTAATAATACCGGTGCCTTCCACTTTTTAATGTATGTAACCGGCGAAGACAGCAACGCTAATTTTGCCATTTCAGGAAATTTTGCATAGTCGTACCAAGGTGCAAATGTGGGTATCTCATCGTTCCAGTTATGTACACCATGTATATCGACACCAACAGCAAATAGGTTTGGCGCCTGCGATAACCCATGCGCTGTTAGATATCCACCATAAGAGCCACCCCATAAGGCAATTTTATTGATGGCTACATCCTTTCGCTTTTGCAGGTAAACACCGGCAGCCAACAAATCTTTTACCTCACTGGCGCCTGCTGCTCCATAATTTAATGCTTCCCTGTAATCGAGTCCGTAGCCAATACCACTGCGGTAATTTAATGCCATAACAATAAACCCATTTTGGGCAAAGAATTGATTAAAGGCATACGCATTGGAATAGTATTGGGAATAATGAAAGCCCAACAGCATTTGCCTCCTTGAGCCCCCATGCAAAAAAATAACGGCAGGATATTTTTTTGCGGCATCATAATTCGCGGGAAGAAAAATCTGTGCATTGCTTATGAAACCATCACTTGCGGTAAGTGTTATTGCCGTTGGTTCACCAAGGTTTTTCGGAAAGTTTTTTGGGAAGAGATCGGTAGCCACATCTACCTGTACATTTTTTTGCCGTACTGCCGGCCATGCCGGACGGGTAGCTGATGAGTGCAAAAAAGAAAATCCATTCTCTGTTGCTACAGGCCCCCATTCATTTTCTTTTCCCATGGTAATTTGAGTGGATATTCCTGTTGCAATTGCAACCTGGCAGATATGCCTTCGATTGATGTCCCCAATATTTGTGGTGTAATAAATGATTTGTCTGTCGCCCGACAAATTAACGGTTTCTACTTCTCCATTTCCGGTAGTTAATAAACGGGGTGTTTTACTGCCTTTATCGAGCGCATACAAATGCACCCAGCCATCTTTTTCATACGGAAAAATCAATTGCCCGCCAGCTCCCCACCAAAGTAACTGATTACCAACCGGGAGGTCGGTGAACAATACGCTGCCCTTGCCCGTGGAAGCTTTCCATACTTCGTTTATTTTACCCGATTCAATATCATACACACGAATACTCCAGGGATTTGATTCCCTTACCGGCGTAAAGGGTAATTGGTTGTGGATGTTGGGAATTCGTATGTATGCTAGCTGCTTGCCATCAGGTGACCATGCAGGATAGCCATCAAGGTCTAAGCTTGTTTCAATAAAATGTACTGCGTTGCTGGTAACCTGGTAAAGTCCGATGAAAGAATGATCTCCCCTATCGCTGACAAAGCTTATTGCCTGCCCATCCGGCGACCATTGTATTTGGGATTGACCGCCCCTTGATTGAAAAAGTTTGTGTGGTTGTTCGGCAGTATCTGATAAAGAAGTAAGCCATATTTGTCCGCCTGAAATATATGCAAGCGACTTACCATCTGGGGAGATTTGCGGGCTGTTGCCAGTAATGATTTTTCTCAATTGGCCGCTTACAGTATTGATGTTATAAATAACCCGTTGGGTAGAAGTTTGGAGCAAAGCAGGGTTTGCAGTTTCACCTTCTTTGTTGGGCGGATTCCCCTGCACAAAAATAATTTGTTCTCCGTTGGATGTTAGTTGAATATTGCCAAGGTCCATCCCATCATCGACCGAAAAATTTGTAATGCGTTTTACATTATTGCCTGAGGCATCGGCTAAAAAAATATTCCGTGAACCTTTATCATTGAATACCCATGCAATGGTTTTGCCATTTTTACTACTTACCAGGTTGCTGGGAAAAGGAACTGATAGATAATCACTGATGGAGGTCTGTGCATATATTGTCACCACATTGAATGCAATGGAAATCGATAAAATTATATTCTTCATAAGTTGTTGATGTTTTTTAATGGTATCAATATTTAATTTTCGGCAGATTGCTATCCGCTTTTTATGGGAGATTCTTAGCATCAATAGTGAACTTTTCCATTTTATTATTTTTAACGAGCCCGTTAATGAATATAAGACCCATTACTTTATTTATTAAAACTGATTATTTTTCTTTTGAACTATCTCATCTTTTATACGCTTAGTTAAATCTACTTTCGCTCCCCTTAGCACATAAATAGAAATTTCCTGCTCTCTTGCAAATTGATTGATTCGTTTACCGGCTAAATAAACACTGTCGAATAAGGGGATTTCCACCAACCTGTTTTTATCCTCATCATCCGGTTCTTTCACCAGTATCACATCTTTTATCTTTTTATCAAGGCGAAACCAGTTAATATAATCTGCGTTAAAAGATGTTGCTTTAACATTTTTATTTTTTGTATAATAATTTATTGCTCCGGCCTCGCCATAATTATCGCACAGAATCAATGTATGGTCAAGGTTTGGTAAGCCGGCGCAAATTGAATCTAATTTTGAGGCCAGTTCTTTCCAACCCAGCATATCTGCAAAATCCTGTGGTAAAGCATGCTCTTTGCCATCTTCCCAACGAAGCAAGTCAAGATCTTTATAAGTTTTTGCATTTTTAATTATATATTCCGGAGATTTATTAGGAAACAAAACGTTGTACATTGGTATAAAAAATAAAACAGGCATTGCAATAGCTAGCGGTTGCAAATATTTCTTCCAACCATATTGTAAAATATCCGACAAAAAAACTGAACCAAACGATATATAAATTGGGTATAAACCCAACGCATAATAACTCTTGGCTTTTAAGTAAGCAAAAATCATCAATGTAAAAACCATCGCCCAAAAGAAAACCCGGTACCTTTTAAATCCCGGGTAAAACAGCAAAGCATAAAGACCGGCAAGTATCACTAACAAAGCACCAATAAAATAAAGTAACTGATCTTTAAAGAACCCTACCCTGCTTACATTCACCAACTGTGTAGCTGCTAATTCTTTAAGGTGATGTATAACTGGAAAATCGTTATTGATTTGCCATATAAGATTCGGCAAAACAAGTAGCAGTGCCAGCAAGACGGAAAAGTAAAATTCTTTTTTAGCAAAAACCTTTCGGTGTTCTGTTAATAAAACTGCGGGGAAAAGGCCGAGGAGTAAAAAGGCAATATTATATTTATTTAAAAAGCCGACAGCAAATACAACTGCAGCAATAAAAAGCCATTTCGGTTTTTTTGTATTAATGTATTTAATCAGCATAAAATAAAAAGTTGTCCAGCTTAAAATATCAAAGGAATTGGGTTGGAATAAGAGATTTATCCTTAACAAAACAGAAAATAATACGCAGGTAGCACCTAATATTAATGCAAATAAATTACCCTTTAATTCTTCGATTGCTTTCCAAACCACCAAAATTGTTAATGCTCCAAATAATGCAGGAAAAAACTTAACCCAAAAAACTCCATTGCCCAAAAATTGTATAATCAGGGATATCCAGGATGTAAAAGGAGGAACTGAAAAATAGCCCCAGGCTAAATGATTGGCCTGGTCAAGATGCAGGTATTCATCACGTTGCAAGTCATAATCTGCGCTGATTAAAGAGAATTGCAAGAGAAACTTTGCAAGGATAAAACCGGTTAATACGATTGTTTTTTTTGTCATTGAATTGATTGTTTATAAAAAACTGTCCTCATAGAAAGATCAATCCCAGGCTAATTGAATGTACTACCAACAAGATAATAACAATAAACCAAACAAACATTTATCACCGGAATAAATGGTGCATACAGCTGCTTTTATCAGCTATTTTAAAACCGGTTTATTTAGCTTATTTCAGCTCATCTTAAAATACTAACGGTACCTTGCAATTTTAAATTGGTTGTTTTAAATGTAACCAGGTAAACATAACTACCTATGGGTTGCAGCTTTCCATTAAAGTTTCCATCCCACTCCACAACTTCATCAGATGCCTGGTATACCATTTGTCCAAATCGATTAAAAACCTGTACAGTGTAATGATAGGCGGGATCGAGAAAGGGGATTTTCCAGGTATCATTTTTTCCATCGGCATTAGGCGTAAACGCAGATGGAATATACAGGCCGGATAATACTTTCACCTGCACCTGATCGCTGTTGGTGCAGCCAAATGCAGAGCTGGCAGAAAGCTGGTAGCTGATATCCTGTACCGGCGAAACTGACGGCGTTAATGTATGAATGTTATCAATAAAATTTGGCGGTTCCCAGGCATAGGTAACATTTTCTCCTTCTACATTACCCATCAGTGTGATGGCATTTCCCTTAACCAGCATCCTGTCGGCTCCGGCATCTACTAGCGGTTTGGCATGCACAGTTACGATAATGGTATTGGATGCAATGCGACAGCTAGCTGCCGTGCCTTCACCTTCTTCAACAACCATAAACCGATACCAGAAATTACCTTCCGCAGTTGGTTGCCGATCAAAAAGAATATTGTTTTCACCAACAATATCATTCCAGCTGGTCCCTTTATTGGTGCTAAGTTGCCACTGGTAAACAGGTAAAATATAACCCGATGAAACAGCTGCGTTGAAAGTAAATAAATTACTGTTGTCATCACACACATCAATGGTATCGTTGGTTAATCCCTGTACACTCGCAGTTATCAATTGGCCGCAAGGACGAAAAGTAATATCATCTAAGGCAAGATCATTCCCATCTCCGCCGGGTGCATTGTTGATCATGCGTAACACAACAGCGGAAACATTTAATGGCGTTGTAAAATAAAAGCCATACTGTTTCCAGTTGATAGTTTGCTCAACTGGTATGTCGCCGGAGTTAAATGTTTTTAATACCTGGCCGGTTAGGGTTTCAATATTAAAAGTAATATCAGGCCTGGTTCCCTGTGTTACGAATTTTAGGTTAAGCATCCATGCAGCAAACTCATAAGTAGTATTTGCACAAAGATTTTTTACCGTATCCAAATAAAAAATGCCTGGTTCCAAAGAGGCATCCACCAGCATAAAATATCCATTGGTATTACCTGTATGATCACCCGGTAAAACATGCCATCCATAGTTACATTCAATACCCTTGTTTAAAATAGAATAGAAACCATTCACCGCACAGGCATCGGTTGTATACTGGTAACTGGTAGATGCTGCAGATAATGCAGCACCGGGGCCAACACCAGCCCCAAAAGTAATATTCACTACAGGATCGCCCAGGCTGCCGCTACACAATTGTGCACTTGCAGCAACGTACATAAATACTGCAACAAAACAACCTGCAATACGGCGAGTTATAAAATATATTCGTTTGTTTATTGTAGGAAATTTGGAACCTGGCAATGTTGTTTTTTTATGCTGATAAAATTAGTGCAAATGAACATATAAGTTAACATCAAAATCTACATCACTTATGACTAGCATAAATATTTAATGAAGATGAATAGGGTGAAGATATAAAGTGCATTTTGGGTTGATGTTCAATCAAAATGTTTCAGGATTCTACAGTATTATTTAATAATGCTGCTATACAAATCTTCTACTTTTTTTCTTGCCCAGGGTGTTTTGCGTAAAAACTTAAGAGAACTTCCTACACTCGGGTTGCTGGTAAAGCAGTTGATTTTTATTATCTGGCCTAAGTCTTCCCACCCGAAATGATTCACCAGTTCGGTCACAATAATTTCCAATGTTTTGCCATGAAGCTGATCGTTGGATTGCATGCTTATTTATTTTTCACAAAGATAGTTTTAAATAAATCCGGCTAACCATTCAACCGTGGGTTGGGCAAGATGAAAACCTTTCGTTAGTTTGCAAGTTATTAATCAATTAAAAACAGTATTGTTATTTTGCTACAATGAGCCGAAACTTGGTACGATGTCTTTTTTTGCTGTTGTTTATGTCAGCCAAATCATTTGCACAGGTAAGCACTTATCCCGGCACCTGGCAAATGGAATATTTGTCCCACTCAGGAAAGACGCTTATTAAAATGGAACTGCAAATTGCATCTGCAGAGAACCACTTACTGTACCCTGCCTTGTTAAAATTATACTGCGATAGCTTTAATGCTGCCTACGAATTACTGCTGGTAAAAAAAAACAGCCGTGAGTTGGGCATCAGTAAAAATAAATATCCGCTTTTGGAAACACCCTTTAGCATGGGCAGTTCAGACCTCTTTTTAAATGGCATTTTTGATAATAGTAAAGATTTAAAAGGACAGTCCACATTAACTCTCAGCAGGATACAATCGAAACACCGGCTTGTTTATTTATCCGATACCCTATTGCCTGCAAAAGCACAACAGGCAACAGCAATGCGGCTGGAAAAATTTTTAAAAGAAGCTGAAATTACCCTCACTAAAGTAAATGACCAGCCCTGGAAAAGCGATGATATTAACGGCATCATTAGTCCTTCTTTATCACCGGCATATTTTGGCTTGCTCGATACAATCTTTCTTCCCACACGGGATGGTATCCTTTATATAACCGGCACAAAAAAAACTGATATTGTTACGATAGCATTAAACGGACAAATCAATTCCGACAGAATCGCCATCTCTAAAAAAGCAGTAACAGAAGATATTTTGCTGGACACCGGTTTAAATTTGCTTGTACTGTTTGCAGAAAATTTTGGTGATGAAATTCCCAATAAGGGCAAGCTTAATCTTGAATTTGCCAATAAAAAATTCAACCTCGATTTTGGCCGTAAGCGAGACAGTGCAGCCACCTTTATAATAGCGCCACTATATTGCGAAAAAGACAAGGGAAGGGGATCTTATTTCAGCGATTATTATCCAACCGGCGATGCTATAAAACCATTAAAGGAAAATGAAAAGTTACTAGGCAGTATTGTTGCAACTGCCAAACAATTGGTGCTGGCCATTTGGGATGATGCAGTGGAAGACGGTGACAGCATCTCTATCAACATCAATGGCAAATGGATTGAAAAGGGTTTTCCGGTAAAAAAGAAACCACAGTTTATAACCGTTACTTTACAACCCGGCCCCAATGCCATCACTTTTGTAGGAGACAACCTCGGGTCTATTCCCCCAAATACATCCGTACTTGAAATTATTGATGGCAAAAAAAGGAGATCATTTATGCTGGCCACTGTACCCGGAGAAGATAACCTAATTAATATCTTCTACGATTTAAAGCCAGAATGATTTACCATTGTTTAATTACAAACTTGCTGTTTGCTTCAATTTTTTTTCAGCAAAACACAATGTTATTATCCTTCCAATTTCAATTTACTTGTTTACTGCTGCAGCTTGGTACAAAAAAAGGGCCTAATCATAAAGACCAGAACCCAATCGGTTTTAAATAGGAGAAATATCCTAATAAAACTTATCAATATCAGCCAAATATAATGCCCGCTTTGCCGCCAGGGTTCTATGACTTAAAAGCAACTGCGTTAGCTAAGTTCTCAGGAGCACATATAAAATTCTAAATGCTTTTTTTAAAGACAGTTGTATAATTATATACCCAATGCTATCGATATTGGGGTTAATTTTATACTTCAATAAAACGTTATGCTCGCAAAAATTATCTCCCTATCTTGTCTTGCTGTTATTTATATATCGCCTGTGTTTGCCCAATTAAAAACCTACCAGGTGAATATGAATCATGTAACGTTAAGTTGCAAACTTGATGAAAAAGGAACCGCACTGTATGCTGTTTCATTTGATGTAAAATCCTTCATCAAACCATCTTCACTAGGCTTTAAAATTTCGGGTGATGACAACTTTTCTTCCAATTTTGAATTGATAAATGTTGACAGTGCCGTCAGCGACAACAGCTGGAAACCAGTGCTGGGCGAAGTAAGTACCATCCGTGATCATCACAAGGAGTTAACCTTGCACCTTAAACAAAAAAATACGCCTAACAGGTTGCTCAATATTATTTTTAGGGTGTTTGAAGACGGTGTGGGTTTCCGGTACGAATTTCCCAAACAACCCAACCTTAAATATTTTGTGGTGGAGGATGAATTAACACAGTTTAATTTGGCAGGCGATTATAAAACATTCTGAATACCGGGAGATTATGATACCAACGAATATCCCTATACTACTTCAAAATTATCGGCTATTGATAACAGGCAGCTGGTGAAAGAATCCAAAGATATTGCTGTTAGGGTAGCGCCGGATGCCTACGCCGTTCAAACACCGCTGATGCTAAAAACAGATGATGGCTTATACATTAATATTCACGAAGCTGCACTGGTAAATTATGCAGCCATGCAGTTGCATGTGAATGTGGCAACGTTTCAATTATCCAGCAACCTGGTGCCAGATGCAACCGGTAATAAAGCATATTTGCATGCGCCTTTTGCTACTCCCTGGCGCACCATCATTGTAAGCAATAGGGCTACTGAAATACTGGCGTCTAAAATGATCCTTAATTTAAATGAACCTGCTAAACTGCAACAAACAGACTGGATTAAACCCATGAAATTTATCGGCGTGTGGTGGGAAATGCAAACCGGGAAAACCGGATGGAAATATTCCGATGCATCCGATAATACGGATGCTGCGGGCAACCTAATACCGAATGAGAAACATGCCGCCAATACAGCAAATGTAAAACGGTACATTGATTTTGCTGCAGCCAATAAAATAAAGGGAGTATTGGTAGAAGGCTGGAATATTGGTTGGGAAGATTGGTTTGGCAACTGGAAAGAAAACACATTTAATTTTGTAAAGGCCTATCCAGATTTTGATGTTGCAGCGCTGCAGCAATATGCTGCAGATAGAAATGTAAACATCATCATGCACAATGAAACCTCTGGTGCTGTTACAGATTATGAGCGACAGCTTGATACTGCTTAACGCTTCATGAACCAATTTGGATATACTGCTGTAATGACGGGTTATGTGGGTAAAATTATTCCAAGAGGCGAGCATCATGACGGGCAATGGATGGTGGATCACTACATAAGGGTGGCACAAAAAGCAGCCGATCATACAACAATGGTTGATATGCATGAATCGGTGCGCCCTACCGGTTTACAACGTACCTATCCTAACTGGATTGCTAACGAAGCCGGGCGGGGAAACGAATACAATGCTTTTAGCATTGGCAGTTTGCCGGAACATGAAACCATTTTACCTTTTACCCGACTGATGGGCGGGCCAATGGATTACACGCCGGGCATTTTTAAAATGAAAGGATTTACTGCATGTGCACCCGACCGGCAGATGCATTCAACCCTGGCTAAACAACTGGCTTTATATGTTACTATGTACAGTCCTTTGCAAATGGCCGCCGATCTTCCGGAAAACTATGCTGCCAAAATGGATGCTTTTCAATTTATAAAAGACGTAGCCACCGATTGGGACGAAACCAATATACTGGAGGCAGAACCCGGCGATTACATAAGCATTGCCAGAAAAGAAAAGGGTGCAGCCAATTGGTTTATTGGTGCCATTACCGACGAGAACAGTCGTGTTGCCCTGCTTCCACTTAACTTTCTTGATAAAGGCAAAAAATACGTTGCTACTATTTACAAAGATGTTGCTACTGCGGACTGGCACAATAATCCGGAGGCATATGTTATTGAACAATTTATTGTTGACAATATCAGTAAACTATCCATAATACTGGCCAACGGTGGCGGTGCGGCCATCAGTATCAAACCTGCAACGCTGTCACAAGTAAATAATCTTAAAAAGTACAATGCAGTTAAATAATTGACTGGAGATTTTTTACCAATTGGAATAATTTAAAGCCATTTCATTTTATATGCTATGTTAACCTGTAAATTATTCTTCAAAACCTCTTGCCGGTATTATGCATAACATAGGGAAGATCACTCAATCATCACAGGCTTAAAATGATTTAATGATCATTTACAAAAATCAATGCAGGATGTATATCATATGCCAGTATAATTTTTATCAGTTACTATTAACCCACATTGCAGCATTTCCCTCTAAATAAAAATATTTCCTTTTATTTATAACATATTTTTCTTCGGGTTTACGTAGGGTAGTACAGTAAATAATTTTCTATGTAATTGTACGGGGCTAAAAAAATTTGTAGTACACAGGGGGGTGTTTTTTTTTGACAAAGGCTTATCAACTTTGTATTCTTGTATTTCAAATTTACCATACGTCACAATCCATCTACCGGCAAGTTAGATAGTTACTATCGCTTAGTGTAAAGCTATCGCAATATGGACGATAGAATTTGCCATCGCACTTTGCTCAACGTAGGTTTTATGCCTGAGGTAAGTATAGAGCAGCTCAATGCAATACGAACACAGTTAAATAATTTATACAACCAACAATCCTCGCTCTTTGAAGTAAGAGACCCATTGGTTAAGCAGTATGTAGAAAGTTTTTGGCAGCGCTTAATTGCAGAAAAAAAGATAGACATAGACAAAGCCCAAAGACAAGTAGCCATAGATACTATACAGCACAGTAACGTACGGGAGATAGGTGCAGAGTGGATATGCTACAACACTTGGAACAAACTACAAATAACCGACTTTTTACAATCCCAAGGATGGACTGAAACACAAATACAACTAGCCGCTACCCAAATAATAAGCCGGGCGGTATATCCTGCAAGCGAACTAAAAACGAGCAGTTGGATAAAAGAGAACTCTGCCATCTGCGAAGTAACAGGTTATGATATGGAGCAAATAACCAAAGATAAATTATACACAAGCGCACTAAAATTATACGATGTAAAAGATGGGTTAGAAAAACATTTATCTAACAGAACCAATACACTCTTTGAGTTAGAAGATAAGATAATGCTCTTCGACCTTACCAATAGTTATTTTGAAGGACGTAAGCAAAACAGCACACTAGCCCAATTTGGCAGAAGCAAAGAAAAGCGTAACGATGCAAAACTAGTAGTGCTGGCCATGGTAGTAAATGTAGAAGGGTTTATAAAATATACGGCTATACATGAAGGCAATATTGCAGACTGCAACACCCTATCTGCTATGATAGATAAACTAGCCAGTCACACCTGCTCGCACAAAGCAGTAGTGGTGCTGGATGCAGGTATAGCTACAGAAGAAAATCTGGAATTAATAGCGCAGAAAGGTTACAACTATTTATGTGTAAGCCGTACCAAATTAAAAAGCTATAGCACGGTAAAAGATAAGCTCACTGTACTATTAGAAACAAAATCCAAGCAGTTAGTAAGACTTAAAGCTATACAAACCGATTCCAATACCGATTACTATTTAGAAGTAAAAAGTGATGCTAAAGCAGCCAAAGAAACGGGTATGAAAACCCAATTTGAAAAACGCTTTGAAGAACAATTACAAAAAATACACAAAGCCATACATGGTAAAGGTGGCATAAAAAAAGCCAATAAAGTATATGAAAGAATAGGTAGGGCAAAAGAAAAATATGCAAGTACTCAACAGTATTACAACATACAGGTAACGGTAGATGAAAAAACAAAACTAGCTACTGATATCCATTGGCAAAAAGATGAAGAGAAATATGCTCAAAAACAAGAAGGGTTAGGAATCTATTTTCTGCGTACCAACTTGCCCATAAAAGATGAAGTAGTAATATGGAATATTTACAATACCATAAGAGAAATAGAAAACAGCTTTAGAACTTTAAAAACAGATTTAGACCTACGCCCCATTTATCATAAAAACGATAAAAGCACTATGGCACACTTGCACCTGGGCATATTAGCATATTGGTTAGTAAACACCATAAGACATCAACTAAAGGCGCATAATATAAATAGTAATTGGACAGAAATTGTACGCATAGCTAACACCCAAAAAGTAATAACAACCACAGGGCAAAATAGTACAGATAAATCAATAAGCATACGAAAATGCTCTATACCAAACAAAAACCTACAGCATATCTTAGACACTTTAAAACTAAAATACCAACCCTTCCGAAAACGAAAATCCGTAGTACACAAAACAACACTCAAAAAAATTGAAAACCAATATAAGAGTGATTCTTAGGGAAAGGAGCTGCAAGATGGGTTAAAACGGATGCAGGATATTGATAAGCTGGACGACAACACCAAGGATAAACTTTTCTTCCTTATTGATAATGTAGTGCAGAACTCTAAAGCGAAGAAGGCTTTCGCTTCGTAAAATACAAAAGCCCGGCACTGCCGGGCTTTTGTATAAAGATTTTTAAGTATTACTTCCGCTTAAATTTAAAATAACCAACAACATTCTTATCTCTGTCTTTTTTTATCCATAATATATTCTTTCTATACCTAATCAAGGTGTCTTTACCCACATAAGGCACTTTCAAGTATTTATCATTACTATTTGAATAATTTGGACTGGTAGAAAGTATATCCTTTTCCCACTTCAAAGAAGAACTGCCTGTATCTTTTTTCGGAAAATAAAAATATCCTATTCCAGCAGTATCAACTAACTTACCATCATTCGTTAAAAGTAAATAGTCATTAGAAAGAATACCATATCTGCATTTATAAACAAATTCCTTAGTTTCATTTTCATCAGTCTTATAAAAATTTTTTACTACACATACTGAATCATTTTGAAAAGTCAGGGTTAATTTTCTTTTAGAGCCCTCTTTAAAAACATAATCCCTATTGACAATAAACTTATTTGAACAACTATAAAAAGCAAATAAGCATAGTATAAAGAATAACAATTTCACTTTCATAAGAGTTACATTAATTGGAGTTGAATTGTTGAACTGATATTCCAGCAGGTGGGTAAATTAGTTTATACCCTGGGTCAACCATAGTATTAATAATACCAGCCGTTATTTGATGAATACTATTAATCAATTCCACTGTTGGGTCTCTTCCACTCTTAAACCTTGCTAATGCTTCTTCAGGACTAACAGGTGTAGACGACCTATACTCCAACTTTCCATCCCATGAATATTGTGCTCTATATGCACTTATTTCCTCCTGTACGCCGTAAGTAGCTTGTGTAAATTCGCCTCTTGCTATCTGCCCTCCATGCCTTTGCTCATGAAGTGTACTCCCCATATTATTGGCTGCAAACATTGTTACCACACCATCTCCTTTACCACTAACTCCCGTACTTATTGTTGTGGGGTTTCCTACTCCTCCTGGATTAGCTTTATCATTTGCAGAACCATATCTATACTCTGTTTTCTCATTGCTCCGCATATCGGCAATATCAGATTTGGATTTACCTAATTCACCAACTCGTTCTCTACGGTCGCCAATATCCTTTCCTTGTTTTTCTAACTTTGCAATTTGCTTTTCAATCTTAGCTATCTGCTTATCAATTTTACCTTCAAGTTTATGTGCTTTCTTCTCATTCTTTTCATCAAAGTATCTTCCATCTATTTCAATATTATTTATTGGATTATTTTTTACAAAAGCATACGGTGATATATCTAAATATTTTCCTGCTAACGGGTCAACAACATGCCACCTCCCAATCTGGTTATCATACATCCTTGCACCATAATCTAACCACTCTAAACCACTACCGTCACTGAACTCTTGCCGTTGTTCTTCTTTACCATTAAACTTTTTTCTGTTGGTTAATGAACCTGCTGCTTTAGAACTGATACCAGCTTGAACCATGCCAAACGGATAATAATGCGTTACTTCCAAAACCGGCCCACTCTTATGATTAACCACCACATCATCAAAATAAACATTCATGTTGCTTTCATTGCTAACATACACATAAAGATAACCCGATTTTTGTACTACCATATTTACTGGCCCTACCAATTGTTGTTTGGTTCCACCGCCTGTTATTACGGGTACTTGCACTGCGCCCAAATGATTGGCACTGCTTACACTTGCAAACTGTTCATCCAATACCATCCAGTTTAAATATGCTTTGGGTTGTGTACTTGCATAAGGTTGGTTGGTTGTTATAAAACTATTTACTGCAGTAGTTGTCAGGCCATTTATAACAGCAGAAGAGAACACCCCAGCTTTGCCGCCGGCAAGCGTTACAATGCCACCTGTTAATGCACTGATAAGTTCATTGGATATAGCCGTTACGCCCGTTGCCGCTGGCTGCACTGCTCCTGAATACCATGCCTGTGTGCTAACACTGATGGTATCACCCGCCATTACTTTTAATATAATACTTGGGCCTGTTCGCTTGTTACCTGCTGTATTTATATCCCCATTAAGTTTACTTACTTTCAAGTTTGTTCCTACAGCATCAAAGCCTGCTGGCTTGGTTATAGATGTACTGCTTACATTACTAAACAACTGGTCTTCCACCGCAGCATTGGCTGCTTCCATTGTGGCCGCATAAATAATTGTTTTGCTCTCTGTTGTAAGCACCATCCGCACATTTCCCAGGTGGTCTTTCATAAAGTAATCATACACATAACTGAAGTTGGCAGCACTGGCAGCGGCATTGGCATTTATCTTTACAGGTCGTATCCTGCCTTCATCATAGTTTATTAGCTGCAGTGTATCTTTTGCATACACCATGGCGCCTGCATACCAGGTGGTATCGCTTTTGGTAGTTACCTGGTCGTAGGTGATTTTTCGCAGTTTATTGCCCGTGGCATCATACAGGTAATTGATTGTACCTTTTGCTGTAACGCTTATGGTGGCTGGCAGATTCAGATGGTTGTAGATAATATTACTGATGCCTTTGTTATCATCCTTGTTCATGCTGCCGTTGACATCATAGTAATATTCTGTTGCTGTGTTTACAGGATTTTTAAATCCTAATGTGGCATCGCCAGTATCATCAACTTTTATCAATTGGTTTCCTGTATATGTGTAAGTAAGGTTATCCATTGCGGCACCATTCTCGTACCTGGCCAATGTTTTTATATTTCCGTTTCTGTCGTAGGTAATATTCTTTTCATCGTATTTATTATTCACCGTCCAGCTTGCGCCTGATTTAGCTGAACTAACCGAACCGAGCAAACGGTTTAATTTATCGTAGCTGTAGGTAAACCCATTGGGCGTTTCTGCAAAGGGGCCTTTCCATTTTTGTTCACTGATATTGCCATTGAACTGTGCAACGCCCCCGGTAAGGGTGGTTGTATTGTAGCTTAGTTCAAAGGCAAATAAATCGGCTGCATCATACGCAGTAACACCTGCTTCCGTGGTTGGTACATCTTCTATTACCGAAAACCCTTTCTTACCGTGGTCCGGTGTCCTCACCAATGCTATCAAATTAGTAGCTTTTTAGTTCTTCGGTGTCGTTTTGCTAACCATTAACTTTCAGGAAAGTTATAAAGCTTTAAAGCTTACTGCATAAGAATTCCTGCTCCCTTTTTGGAAGGCAATTTT
>JANYCA010000122.1 GCA_025360525.1 Chitinophagaceae bacterium
CAGAGGCCTTTGCTTTGCATAAATTATTTATTCACCACAAAAAATGAGTTATGCAAAACACACCCACTACCGGCCTGCGTACCGCAGCCAACGATTATGTTACCATTGTACAACAGGCTTGTAACAAAGTTACAGGTTTTAAAAAGCTTTACGACGATTTGGAACGGTCGCTCAATGTGAGCGGTAAAAGCAAAAGTACCCTCACCAATTATGGCCGTCAGCTGGCGCACCTGGCCTTGCATTATAACCAGTTGCCTACGGAACTCGATAGCGAACAGGTACTCGATTATTTGCATCTTGTCAAAGCCAATGGAAGCCTTTCAGCCACCTTTTTTAAGTTTACGGTTTACGGCATGAGGACAGCCTGCAAATTAAGAGGGCTTCCTTATCAGCAGTTTAGCCTCCCCGCTATTGAGCGCAAAGACAAACTGCCTTCGGTGCTTAATGCCAGCGAGGTAAAGGCGCTCATTAAATCCTGCACCTTACTTAAACACCGCCTGCTGCTTAGCCTTTGTTACGGCTGCGGGCTTCGCTGTGCTGAAGTGCGCCACTTGCGAATTGGCGATGTAGATACCGAACGAAAAATGTTGCACGTACGACAGGGTAAGGGCGGAAAGGACCGGGTACTTCCCCTGGGTGAGCTGCTCTGCCGGGGCATTAAAAGCTACCTGCACGCCGAACGTCCGCAAAGCTTTCTATTTGCCGGAAACAAGGGCGATGCATTGTCGCAACGGGGCACCCAATGGATCATGAGCCAGGCATTAAAAAAAGCGGGCATTGTAAAACAAGACGTATCGCTGCATACCCTTCGTCATACCTATGCCACCCATTTGCTGGAGCAGGGCGTCAATATCCTCAGTATCAAAGAACTGCTGGGCCATGCCCATATCAATACCACCATGATCTACCTGCACCTGGCAAGACCTCTGCTAAGCCTTGCCTTTAGCCCCATGGACACTTTGTACATTCCACAGGCATCATGAAGGCCCGTCTGGAAGTAGCCCATCTGCTGGATGCAAACTGGCTACAGGTAGAGCGAAGCCCACACATTAATAAGTGGCAGCTGCGTACACTCAGCGCCGTTAAACGATGCCGTACCGCATCGATGGGAAGCCATGTGGATGGTTGTACAAACTGCGGCCATGTGCGTATCAGTTACAATAGCTGCCGTAACCGGCATTGTCCAAAATGCCAGGGTGCCGAAAGGGAAAAATGGATAAGGGCAAGAGAAGCGGAGCTTTTGCCGGTGCCCTATTTTCACGTGGTATTTACCCTGCCCGATACACTCAATCAATTGTGCATGCACCAGCCGAGAGTAATGTACAATCTGTTGTTTGATAGTGTATGGGCCACCGTTAATAGTTTTGGCCACGACACTAAATGGCTCGGTGCACAAACCGGTATGATCTCTATCCTGCATACCTGGGGACAAACGATGACGCTGCATCCACACCTGCACTGTATCGTACCCGGCGGCGGCTTAACCAAACAGCATCGCTGGAAAACAGCAAAAAGCGATGGCAAATATTTGTTCAATGTAAAGGCAATGGCAAAAGCCTTCCGTGGTAAATTTATAGCCGGGTTAAAAAAGCAGTTGCCCGGTCACGTAAGCCCGGCGTTCATCAATAGTCTTTACAAACATTGCTGGGTAGTGTATGCAAAAAAACCATTCGATAGCCCCCATACCGTAATAGAATATCTGGGGCGCTACACACACAAAATAGCCATCAGCAACCACCGGTTACAAAAGCACGAAAATGGCCAGGTTCACTTTAGCTATAAAGATTATAAGCAGGGCAGTATTACCAAAACAATGCAGTTGCCAGACATGGAATTTATCCGTCGTTTCAGCCTGCACATTTTGCCAAAAGGGTTTGTTCGCATCCGGCATTTTGGAATATTGAGCAGCAGTAGCAAACAGGGCTGTGCACAAAAAATAAAGGCACAATTACCTGCTATAAAAACACCTGCATACATTAAAACCAAAGCCAAACCCGAGCCCTATAATCCCAAACAATGCCCCTGTTGCAAAAAAGATACGATGAATGAACTGCTGAGTTTTTACAACCGGCCACCGCCCTGGTATTGGCAACAAATGGCAAAAGATTTACTGGCAAACATTGCCTGATTTTTTACTGCAAAATGCGGTACGGCACTGCCATGACCAACATCAAAATAATACCCAAAAAAAGCAGGAATAAAAAATATCCTATACAGTTGCTGTAACATATCGCTCCAATTAAACGGCGATAGCAACACATAAAAGCCCGAAGGTCAACAAAAATTACCCAATAAGGGAGACCTCCAAAAAACTCAATTCATACCAATCCCCATAATAGGATTCACACTTCAACTCACCGGTTCCGTACAACTGGAACTTCATCGTTGGCCTTGCAGGCCCGACGAAGTCCTAGTTGTTGTACGTAGTTTTATTTTTTGGATTTTGGCAGTCCTGCTTTTGCTAAAATTTCATTGGCTCTTGCCAACTTTTCAGGGAATAAAGTCTTGCCTCTAAATTGTTCTAATTTTTTGTCAAAAACAATTATTGGCACTTTTGAATTATTTAATTGTTCTACTGTCATAATGCAAATTTATTATTTTTTTGTAATTAAAAAAGCTTCATAATCTTCACCAACTTCAAATTCTACCCAATTCCCCTTATCTGTAAACCCATAAACAACAAAGTCTTCCGTTATTTCATCCAAATTGTTTGTTATCCCCATTCTGTAAAGTCTTGTCCTAACATTTGTACTTCCTGTCGCCAAAATATATGAGTTTTGGTGTTTTTCTATAAAAGCATAAACTGTAGAAGCAACAGTAGCCAATACTTTCAAGCTATCACCATTATTGGTAACTGAAAGGTCGTTAATTGATTTTGTCGTTTCGTCGTAGTCACCAAAGCCTAAATTATATACGTTTTGAGTTGCAGTTTCAGTGTATTCAACCATTTTCTTAATACTGCCTTTGGGTCCTTCGCTTACGAATTCATAAATCGTGAATTTGTCTTCCGTCTTATACAAATATTTGGGTTTGTTCATCTTCTAACTCATTTAAACAAAGTTAGCAAAATTTACTCTTTTTGAAGTTTGGAAACTCTCACGGAAAAGTTCTGACTAACGTTTTACAGTCATCCTATTAATCAGGCTGTTACAAATCCAATGTCTTCAGGTTTTATTTCAAATTTAGCGATGTTTCTTTTGATATTTTGCACCAGCCTGAGTTTTCTTTTTTGGTCAAGGAAGAGATATTCAGTAGGTGCTTTGTATTCTACTCTTTTTGATATCATATTCCATATTATTACAGCGAGCTTTCTTGCTGTTGCACTTACGGCTGTTGCCCTCCCTTTTTTGTACGCCACTCTTTTAAAAAAGTCAGCAAGATGTGTATCTTTTAAATTTCCGATTGCATTGGCTGCATGTCGTAATGCAATTTTAAGCCGGTTACTTCCCTTTGGGATTTTATTGCTTAGGATTTTACCCCCGGATATTTTATTATTGGGCGCAAGCCTTAACCAGGAAGTAAACTGTTTTGAACTTTTGAACTTTGTAAACCCTTCTGGCCCGACTTCACTCATAATGGTTAAAATAGTTGAGTGGCTTAAGCCTTCAATTTTCATTAAATCGATACCTCCAAAATATTGATAAGCCGCCTGGTTTAGATTGATGCCTTTGAGAGAATTTTTATTTATTCTTTTATGGAGTTTCTCATCGGTCTTTAGTTTTTTTTTATCAGGGTTGCTATTGATTTGTGTTTTAAGAAATGAATTGATTTGTGTATCACATGCTTCTATCTTCTTTTGAAAAAATAAATAGCTGTCGTACTCCTGTTTCAATCCAAAAAGAAAATCAGTCCTGTTATTTCCTTTGAGTGCTTTGGCAATTTCTTCCTGTGATTTTTTGCAATTACCGTTGCGGTGAAGTGATAGTTTTTCAGGGTCAAGGTTTCCCTTGCAGATGTCGGCGATAATAGCCAATCCTGTAAGGCCACAAATATCTTTTACTACCACATCCAGTCTGAAGTTTAAGAGCCTGAGGTATTTCTGCATTTTGTGCGATGCTTCTGCTGCAAGGTCAATCCAGTTGGTTCTTTGCCGGCAATAAGTTCTTAACTGTTCAGTTGTTTCATCAGGTAAAAAACTGCCGGTAAGTAAACCCAGCGCATGTAATTTTTGAATCCACCTGCAATCCTTCACATCTGTTTTTTTGCCCTTTGCATGCTTGGTAAATTTGCCATTACAAAGCGTCACTTCCATTTGATGCTTTTCTAATTCCACATACAAATTTTGCCAGTAATTGCCAGTGCTTTCCATAGCTACAGAAGTAATGCCGTAATCCTTTAAATGCAAACAAATTGCAGTCAGGTCATCGGCATAAACACCAAATTCTTTTACATCTTCGAGGGATTGTCCTACAGCTACAAAGTGCGATTTACTTCCAATATCAATGCCTGCACAATTGGGATTGATAATGTCGAGTTCCATTTTCTTTTGAGTCATAATAATTTTTTTAAAATGAAAAAAATGACCCTAAGGAAATGTAGTATGAATTAGAAAATTATTCTGAACGGGCTGGTAATAAAACCGCACCACTGAAATTATCAACTCCTGGAAACCAGGATTACATTTCAACCAGAATGACGCCCGGGATTTTGAATCACCAATGCTTAGAACGGCCTTACAAAGAGTCATAATAAATCTACGAATGTATTTCGTTAGCTGGAGAAATTAATTCCGGTATTTTTCGGAATGTGTGGAATTACGTACAACGTTCGAGGCTTTGTGCAGTTGGGGAATTAACCAACTGTCCGCCCGGTACTGAAGCTAAATTTATAACTAAAAGCCGAAGTTAACCAACAAAAGCCCGGCAGAAATCCGTCCGCCAAAACCAAAGCCTGGATATGCACTGCCGATGATTGCTTCAACGTCGAGCCCCAATTGCACAAAACCTTTTGTTGGTGGCAGCCCAATCGAAGTTCTATCTGCTTCCAATCTCTCCATAGTAAAAATTTAATTCTTTGCACAAGTCAATTATGGCTTTTTTGCCTGTCTTTGTAAAACCTGTTATTGCGTATTCATTTTTTTTGCCCTTGTTAATTTTCAATTGTGTCTCTGCCGGAATTTCTACGTCTGATATTAAATAATTGCAGTCCAAGCAAATGTTTATAGCATTTTTAAATTTGTCGTCTTTAAAAAACAAAAGTGCCAAGTGCGGATTAAAGCAAGCTGCAGTCGCTTCTCCGTAAGTTGATTTTTTTGTCAAAGCAGAAAGGATTTTGTCTGCCTGCTTTTGTGTCAATGCTTGTTGCTTTAAAATAACTGGAACAAATTTTAAATTTTTGTCTAAGACACTTGGATATGGCTCTTCACTTCCTTCAAAATCATAGGCAATGATTTTGTCATAGCTTAATGTGCCAAACGGTGTGTCTAAATTTTTATTTGTCGAAATAGTTTGAGCAGTCAATATATAAGCCTTCAAATCTTGCCCTTTTAAAAACTTGGAATTATCTCTATGTAAACTGTCAAATTGTTCTAAGGTTATTGGTTTATTTGCAACCGCTTTAGTTTCTTCGGGATTGTCCGAACAAGACACAATGAAAATGCATAACAGTAAAAAAATACTGTCTTTCGTTATTTTATACTTGTCAATATATTTATGAAAGTTCATTGTTTTGTAGGGTGTGTCTATGGGTTGCCACCAACGAACAGGTATTGCTGCAGGGGCGGAATTCATTGCTTGTCCTGCCCGGAACCGCTGATGATTAAAGATAAAAAGTTACAAGGTAACAACCAAAAGCCCAGCGATGCTTGTCCTGCCCGGCTGATGTTGATAGCGATAAAATACCCATTGTTATTCCGTCAAGCCGCACTTGAAGCAATACCCTTGTTATGTGCTGGCGGCAAATTTTAGAAACTAAAAAGTAAATCACCGACTACTTCAATTAAATTCCGAAGACTGTTCAAAAACTCAAAAGCACCAGGAATAAAAAAGCAGTAACTGAGTCCAACCGCAACAACTGTATGCACACAAACAAACCCACCTTGTAAACCAAAAACCGCTGCAACAAAAGGCAAACGCTGCAACGATAGGTATGATTTTAAAAACTGCATTTTAAAAAAGCAGAGAGCCAAACTGTCAACCAAAAACTGCAACTGAAAACAAAAGCACTCCAACCTGCGGTATGAAATTAAAACTGCAACAAAATAAATTACGAGCCAGCAGCAACCAAAAAATATAGAAACGTCCAACTTATTTCGAAGCCCACAAAAACTAAAGAAGAAACAACCCCAATCCAAAAAGAAGTAACTGCCGGCAGATCGAAAAAGATATTGATATCCGCAGGAACTCAAACAGTCCAACCGCAAACACACCGCTGCAACAAATGCAGTAACAATACCTGCTTGATTAAAAAACTGAATTGAAACTAAAAAATCGCAATGAATTTATTGAGCAGAAACCTCGAAGCAAAAAGCGAAAATTAAATTACGGAACCCAGCTTGCACATAACGGACACGGCTTGGCGATGTGGCGGCATTTTAAAATCGTCAGCCCGTAACCGCTGCTAAATTTATAACTAAAAGTTCATTGTTTATTCTATTGCTCGGCGTTATTCGTCGGCTGGAACTGAAGTCGATTAGCGAACAAAAAGTTGAGAATATATTCGTCGCCCCGCCATATTGCCAAACCGCCTGTTGGCAGTAGTTTTTATTCGTATCTCACAAATTTGCCGTCCTCTACTATTAGTTTGGAAGCCATAAATCCCATACTATATTTTCCTGTCGGTGCTGGGTTTCCTGTGTCCAAAAATACTTTGTCGCCTTTTTGAGCAGAATGTTCGTTTGTCTTTTCAACGTAACCCATCGACCAACCCCGTATAGTAATCTTTACTCCCTTGTAATATTTTTGCCTACCAAAAACAAAGATACATGGCAGCAAGTACCGAATACCGCAACAGGATGTTTTCATTAATAGAAAGCTGGCAGCAAAGT
>JANYCA010000124.1 GCA_025360525.1 Chitinophagaceae bacterium
GGGGAAGTTTGGATGGTGTACGATGCAAGAGACAGGCTGGTAATGACCCAAGACAGTGTACTAAGGCTTCAGGGTAAATGGATGGTAACAGAATACGATTTGCAAAACCGCCCTTTGCGAACCAATCTATGGACCAACGCAAGCAACCGAAATATTCACCATATTGCTGCCTACAGCAGCACAACTTATCCTACTTTAAGTGGCACCAACGAGTTGCTTTCAGAAACTTATTATGAAAACTACAGTTGGGTAGCAAGTAGCGGTACCACGCTTACCAGCATACTTGATAGCACCAACACAAGAAACAGCAGCTACTTTATTACCACCTACAATGCAAGTCCAATTTATGCCCAACCATTGTATGCCAGCTATCAAACAAGAGGTATGGCAACAGGCACAAAAATAAAAGTGCTGGGTACTGCCAGCCAGTATGTATATACGGTAAACTTTTATGATGAAAAAGGAAGGGTGATACAAACACAAAGTATTAATGTAACTGGAGTTAAAGAAACCAGCAGCACCCAATATAGCTGGGATGGCAAAGTAGTGCGAAACTATTTGCAGCACAGCAAAGGCGGTACATTGCCGCAGAACTACACCATACTCGCCAAGATGGATTACGACCATGCAGGCAGATTGCTTACCGTAAAGAAAACCTTTAATGGCGGAACTGAAGAAATTGTCAGCAGCAATAAATATGATGAACTGGGGCAGCTGAATACAAAATATTTATCACCAACTACAATTAGTGGTACGGGAGCAATAGACAGCCTTAAATATGATTACAACATACGTGGCTGGATGCTTGGTATGAACAGAAGTTATCTTGCAAACAAAGGCCAGGGCGCCACCAATAAATTTGGTTTTGAACTGGTATATGATAAACAGACCAGCTTTACCGGACAGAACTATACTGCTTTACAACAGTACAACGGCAACATAGCAGGTATGGCCTGGAAAAGTGATGGAGACGATGTAAGAAGAGTCTACAACTTTGGGTACGACAATGCCAACAGGATATTAAAGGGAGATTTTAAACAGCAGAACCCCACGGATTATAGTTGGGGCAATACCCTGGTAAATTATAGTATGAAGATGGGAGATGGCATCAATGCTACCAGTGCTTATGATGCCAACGGCAATATTTTAAAAATGGTGCAGTTTGGCTGGAAGCTGGGAGTGGGAAGCACCACGCCAATCGACAGCCTTACATATACCTACATAACCAGCAGCAACAAATTGCTGAATGTAACAGATGGCAATAACGACAACACAAGCAAGCTGGGGGATTTTAAATACGACCCTGCCACCAAAACAGCAACGGATTATACTTATGACGGTAATGGAAACCTGAACCTTGACAACAATAAAAAAATAAACGGCATTGCCTATAATTATTTAAACCTGCCCAATAGCATAACAGTAACTGCAAAAGGAACCATTGCATATACCTATGATGCAGCAGGCACTAAGTTGAAAAAAGTAACCACCGAAGGTGCAAAGATTACAACAACCTTATACCTGGGCTCATTTAATTATGTAAATGACAGTTTGCAATTTACAGGCCATGAAGAGGGCAGGATACGGCCAAAGACCATTGGCAACGCAGCTAATGGTTTTGTATATGATTATTTTATAAAGGACCATTTAGGAAATGTTCGGATGATGCTAACTGATCAATTAGATACTTCCTTTTATCCCGTTGCCACTTTAGAAACAGCCTCACTTGGTTCTGATACTACTTACTACAGCAATATCCTCAACACAAGGGTAGGCCTTCCAAGTGGTTATCCTGCCAATAACCCAACCGGTAATGCCTGGGTGGCTAAGGTAAGCGGTGCTACGGGCGGTAATAAAATTGGGCCTGGTATTATATTAAAAGTAATGGCCGGTGACAAATTTAATGCCACCGTTAATAGCTGGTGGAGTACTGGTACTCCCGCAGCCCCCAACTTAATTCCGGTAGCAGATTTGGTAGCAGCACTTGCAGGCGGTGTTGCCGGTGTGGGCGGCAAAGCAACAGCAACAGAACTGGTAAATTCTGGTGTACTATCTCCTGGCGCATCTGGCTTTTTAAACAGTCAAACAGCCCCAGCATCTGCACCAAAAGCTTATCTAAACTGGGTATTGTTTGATGAACAGTTTAATATAGCAAGGGACACTACCTCTTCAAATAATATTATGGCCAGTGGTTATAGTGGAGCTGTTCCTGTGGGTGCTGCCGGTTCAATACTATCACTTACGGCAATAAATAAACTAATCAACAAAAGCGGATATCTGTATATTTACGTCAGCAATGAAACGCCAAACATTGATGTGTTCTTTGATCAGTTGCAGGTATCGCATGTTAAAGGCCCCTTGCTTTCCGAAGACCATTATTATCCCTTCGG
>JANYCA010000200.1 GCA_025360525.1 Chitinophagaceae bacterium
TATCAACCAATTTTAATAACTGGCTTAAAATCGGCTGACCGACTAATTTTATCTCCGTATTTTTACTCATGTTGTTTTTGGGTGTTGCAACCACAAAATACAACTTGAGTAGGTGGTTTAGGCTACCTACTCCTTTTTAGATAATTTTTATCAATAAATTTTGTCGGTTAGTAGTGTATTTTTAATATTAAACAGATGGAACTGACGCCCTATTTTGCAAGAAATTACTCACCATTGCAAAGCTGAAACCTACAGCATTTGCAAGGTATTTTTTTATTCCGCTCCGAGTCTCTCCCAAATTTAGGAGTTCCCAGCCGAGTCTCCACGATGTGCGTTGCAGCAAAGCCGTGGGACTCGGCGCTATTGAGGAATGCTGTGCAAATCTATATCATCCAATTCCCGAAAATTCAACACCGGGTAAATGCATTGCTCACCACAAATGTAATATTTAGAGGAGCTATGTTTATATTCAATTGCATTTATTGAAAGCTGCCATTTTCCAACACATGGGTTATTGTGCATATAGTCTAATTTTTGAATGATGAATTTTTCTCCATTACACTCTTTCCAGTCAAAACTATCTTCCCATAATTCATGTAACTTACCTTTGTTTTTATCGCTGTTATTTACAGCATTTTCGAGTTGCTGTAACAAATCGTTTTTGCCTTGCATTTTCAAACGCTTTATTATTTCGTAACCAATAAATCTTTTACCATCTCCTACTTTTGTGTTGATGCCTTTTTTTGTTTTTCTAAATGCGATAGTGGCATGCACATGATTGGGCATAATAACATACCCCGTAATAAAGTGCCCTTGTTGTTTAAATATTCAAACCAGTTATAAATCATATTGTGGCTATTGGTTATGTCAATTAACGGCAGCCAATTGAAACAGGTAAATGTGATAAAGAAATGACCGCTATTGTATGGTATTTTACATTTTACTGGCATACGATGAGGATAAATACTTTCCTACCGAACTTATGTGCAGTAAATAATTTAAGTACTCTGGCGAATTGCGGCGGGTTCTGCAAAGCACATTGCCGCTGCACGGAAACCCGCCTGGGAATACTTTAATTTATTGTGTGGGGCAATTTATGGGAAACTCCGAGCGGAATTAAGTGTGACCGTTTTCCGGCAATTATTGTTTTCCTTTTTTTATCATTTGAATAGGTAAAAAATAAACAGCCTTATTGCTTCACAAACTTCTTCACTATATTTTCTTTACCATCTGCATACAATACTTTTAAGTAATAACTACCTGCTGACAAATGCGAAACATCAAGCTGTACAATGCTTTCACCATTACCTGCCTGGGTAACCTTATTAATCAATATTCTACCTTACTCATCAGTTATAGTTACTGTGGTTTTAATGTTACCCAGTGATGCAATCTTTACATTCAATATATTTTTTGCAGGACTTGGAAAGATGGCCACTGCGCCTGATGCAAGAGCCTTGTTATCTTTTAAAACAACAATGTTTGAATAAGAGAATTTGCCATCTTTGTCAATTTGTTTAAGCCTGTAATAATTTGTAGTTTCCAAATAATAGGAAGTTTTAGAGGAGGAACATTTTCTTCGTGTGCACCGGCAATATATCATTAACCTAAATCATGTAAGACATTTCAACCGCAATGAAGGAGTATTGACTATGAGCAATGGAAAACATATACCGGTTGCCCGAAACCAAAAAGAACATTTGATAGAAAAATACAGGTGGCTGTAATTTTTATTTGCGCTTTTATCATTTTACCAGCTATTTACCAGTTTGCCCCATATAATTTAAAGTGTATGGAATGAAGGCTTAACCATCTGTATTAAAAAAATCTTTCCAAAATGAAAAACTTCTCAGCCATCAGCCAGGAGGTTTTACATTATTTAAAATTGAAAGGCTTTTACAATTTCTTCAGCACCTCATTCATCCCCCTCACCGCATCTGCACTTTTATTAAATGCCGCCTGTTCGGTTTCATTTAATTTAAAATCAAGGATTTTTTCCCAGCCATTTTTGCTGATGATTACCTCTACGCCAAGGCAAATATCTTTTTGTCCGTACTCGCCATCCAAGGCCAAGCAATATCAGGATGTTTCGTCCACGTTTATCAGCACTCTATAAATTTATTGGTAACGGAAGCTATCACAATGCAGCCAATTGGGAAAATAATAATATACCACCAAACCCAGTTACTACCGGAGTTGAAGTAAGGATATTAAGCAACAATAGCAGTGAATGTGTAATTGGTCAGCCAGTAACTTTTTCAAAAAGCTCGAAATTAACTATTGGATCTGATTGTAAATTAAAGCTTGCACAAAATTTATTGATTTAATAGTCTTTTTAAAGTTGCTGCTAACACCCCGAAGCCCACTGATAGCCGTTGTGTATGCAGGGCGGGCAAGTGGAGTAGTGCACAAACAATAAGATAACTAATAATCCCACCGGTTGATTGTTACATAAATTTGTACTTTTACTAAAAATAGATAGTATGCAGCCATTGACAAATAGGGAAAAATTATATGACTTTATAAGGGTGGCAGATGATAAAAAGATACAGGCTATTTACAGTTTGCTTGAAGATGAAATAACGGAAACAAATGAATGGTGGCAGGATAAAGGCGTTGTTTCGGAATTGGATAAGCGCTATAAAAACTGGCAAACCAATAAAGATAAAGGTTATACTGTGGGAGAAACCAAGGCTCATTTGATGCGGTTGAAAAATGCAAAAAGCAGCAAATGAGTTATACAGCATTGTTACCTTTAAAGGCGAAAAAGGAATTAAGTGACGCCTTTCTTTGGTATGAAGACAAACAGAAAGGATTGGGTGAGCGGTTTGCAAATGAAGTATTTACTAAGCTTGCGGAAATAGAAAATTATCCAGACAGGTACGTGGTAAAAATAAAAAATTTAAGGGAAGTTAGGGTAGCTGTGTTTCCATATTTACTAATTTATCGCATTAATCATTCAACAAACCAGGTTATTGTTGTTAGTATTTTTCATGTAAAAAGAAACCCACTTAGAAAGACCAGGTAAAAAATCCGTATCAACAAATGCATCACATCTGGCTGTTGTAAGAACATGATAAAAAAATCCAATCAAATTAAAAAAACCTGTTTCAAAAATTTATTTAAAGTTGGGGATATACACCTCAAAAGCCTATCAGCAAAGCGTTTGAGCAAAAACCTGAGAAAGTAAAAGAGTGGTTGGATAAACATATCCAGCTATAAAAAAGAGAGCAGCTAAAGAGAATGCAGTTATTTATTTTGGTGATGAGACAGGAATGCGAAGCGACCATCAGGCAGGCAAAAGCTATGCGCCAAAAGGCGAAACTCCGGTCATTAGAAGGACAGGGCAACGCTTTTCGTTGAATATGATTTCTGCAATAAGTAATAAGGGACATTTGCAATTTATGATATTGGATGGCAGATTTAATGGCGAAGTGTTTAAAACGTTTTTACAACAAATGATAAAATACAGCAGGCAGAAAATATACTTTGTAACCGATGGGCATCCGGCACATAAAACAAAAATGCTAAATGAATGGCTGGCAGAAAATAAAGACAGGATCGAGGTATTTTTTCTACCACCCTATAGCCCAGAGTTAAACCCACAGGAGTAGGTGAACCAAGATGTAAAGACAAATATTATTGGAAAGAAACGCCCAATCAACAAGGCTCAAATGCGCAGCAACGTTGAGGTGTTTATGAAGGAACGAAAAAAAATGATCGAAAGCAAGTGCAAAAATACTTTCATGTAAGCCACGTCAGGTATGCAGCGTAAAGAAATTGTAAGTCCTATTTTACTAAACGATTAATAAGTAATTCATTTTGCTACAGGTCGGTGCGGACACCAATGCTATCAAATTAGTAGCTTTTTAGTTCTTCGGTGTCGTTTTGCTAACCATTAACTTTCAGGAAAGTTATAAAGCTTTAAAGCTTACTGCATAAGAATTCCTGCTCCCTTTTTGGAAGGCAATTTTG
>JANYCA010000204.1 GCA_025360525.1 Chitinophagaceae bacterium
ATCATAGGCGCCGGCCAATACCACGTCTTTTACTTTAAATGCTTCGGGGCTGCTTACAATTCCAATCTGGCCATTGGCAACAGTAATGCCGTAATAGTTGGAGGGATCAATTTTGGTGGCGGTTATTTTCCAGGGATCCTGGGCATAGCAGATTGTCACAAGACAAACAAGGCAAACTGGCAATAGCAATCGTTTCATAAAAATATTTTAATAAAAATAAGTGGGTGAATTTACCTTTATTTGCTGAAAATTAGTTTGCCACTAAAATATTTTATTACGCTATGAAAAAATGGATTATTGCTACTGCAGTTTGTATTGCTGTTCTCACTTCGCTATTATTTATTTTTATACCCGGCACCATTGTAGTAAATAAGTCTCTCTTAACCGGGAGTAATTTAAAGGGCCTTAAAAGAGTTTTATCTGCAGATAAAAACTGGCACAAATGGTGGCCGGGAACTGCAGCTGAAAAAAGTTTAATATTTAACAACAACTTTTATTCATTTACTGATAATACATTTAGCAGTATTTTTATTAATATCAAAAATAACAACCTAGAAACAAAATCGTCTTTAACATTTATTCCTGTAACAATCGACTCCACAAAACTGGATTGGGAAGTTCAGATACCTACTTCTTTAAACCCAATCAAACGGCTTCAGACATATATTTTTACACGTGGCCTGCAAAAAGATATTCCCGTTTTGCTTTCCAATATTAAACAATATTATACATCAAATGCCAGCTTGTACAATCTTGATATTCGCCGTGAAATTGTAGATGACTCCACCATGATTTCTACTTTTGATTCTACCAGGGGGTATCCTTCTACAGAAAAAATTTATTCACTGATTGATAAGTTAAGAGCATATATCGGCAGCCAACAAGCAATGGCAACCGATTCGCCGATGCTGAATATTTATTCAAGAGATAATAAAACTTTTTTTACCCGGGTCGCCTTTCCTACCAATAAAACCCTGCCGTCGAAAGGCGATATTGCATTCAGAAAAATGTTGTATGGGGGCAACATATTAACCGCACTTGTAAAAGGAGCACCCAACAAAGCTGATAGTGCCATAGGAACAATGGAAAACTATTTAAGCGATTTCGAATTAGAATCGCCTGCTATACCATTCTATTCGCTTGTAACCAATCGGCTGGCAGAAAGAGACAGCACGAAATGGATTACAAAGATCTATTACCCTGTAATGTTTTATAAGTAATCAATCTACTTGCAGGCAGTCATGCCCAATTACAATTATTTAAGCTTAGATTATGATATTAAAGATTTGCCATTGCCGGAAAGGGTTTATATTGAAGCCGAAGAATTTTTCTACAAATGAGTATTCCAGTAGTTAAAATAAAAAAATTTTTTGTTGCCCTAATTGCCTTGGTTACGCAACAATCGACTGCACAAATCTGTATTAATAAATCGGCCGCTATCAGGTACACGGGTACCACTTACGACACTTTTACCCACGCTGTAGTCACCGCAAATAACGAACTCATTTCCGCAGGCCGTGTGTATGATTACAATGAGGCAGGGCATATAGCTAAATTTTCCGAAAAAGGTACACCCATCTGGTCGTACCTGTACACACTGGATTTTTACGACTTTATTAAATTAGTCTTTTTTAAAACGATTCATTTTTCCGAAATCATCAGCGCAAAAGATGGCGGATTTTTGACAGCCGGGAATGTAGACCAGGTTTTATCGCCTTTTGGAAATCCTCCGCCTGTAAAGAAATGGGGCCTTCTTGCTAAAATGGACAGATTTGGAAAAGTGGCCTGGACAAAATCCGTAACTAATGCTGGTGGTGAACTAAATTTCTCCAATATTTATGAGACTTCGGATGGTGACTACATTGCCTACCTGGCTGTTGATAATGGTAAAAAAAGGGCGCCGGGCGACCACTCCTATGGAAGGGTTTTAAGGATAGATGCCACCGGAAAAATAAAATGGTCAACCTTTTTATTTACCTATCTTTTTGATGCAGGGGGGCTTGGAGTTAGTAATAAAAGAGGCATCCTGCAGGCATCAAACGGCAATATCATTATTGGCGATGTAGCGCATAAAACCATTGCCAATACAGGAGAACTAAAAGAGGGGAATCTTCATTTTTTTGAATTGAATTATAACACCGGTAAAATCAATTGGGAAAGAAGTTATGAGTATGAAGCGCTTTCTAATACCTATGTACCTGATATTATTAACATTAAAGAATTGGCGGATGGGAAATTTTCTTTTATTACTTCTTTGTATTTAACCGGCACAAATGGCTTTATAAAAAAAGGCGCAAATATAATTACCAGTAATCGTGGGGCAATTGAAAAAATTATTGCATTTGCAGCACCAGATGGAAGCCCTTGTGATATTACGGCCGCTGACATTGATAAAACCAGCGGCAACAGGGTTTTGCTTTTAAATAATAAAGGCAAAAAAACACTCATGAATATTGATGACAGCGGAGGGATTGTATGGCAACACGGGTATGACGACGAACAGGGAGCATTTCCTTTAAATTGCTTTTCCGCAGGTAAGAACGGTTATAATATTTTTTGCAGTAATAACAAATCAAAACAGTTCCGGCTTTTAATCACCGATATAGGCGGCGTAATTGACTGTGTAAATACAATACCTAATATTATTACTGTACCAGCAACACTAAATTTAACGAGTGACAGTATGGTAACAAATCCCGAATTTACTTTTGATGACTACTCCGACTATGCCCACCCTTTAAAAAGAGGTGAAGAATATCCGATGATAAAAAACATTGATTGCCCGGAAACCATTGCCTGCTGCACCGATATCGTTGATAGCAGTGCAGCAAATACTATCGCTATCTGCGAAGGAAAAAGTTATCTGCTGCCGGATAGTACTGTTGTAAAAGAAGCCGGAACTTATCCAATAACATTTAAAACTGCTTTGGGCTGCGACAGCATTGTGTTTTATAAAATTACCGTTGATAAAGATGTTACAAAACTTACGCTTGGTGAAGACACCTGCCTAACCGGCCAACAAACCATTACACTGAGGGCTACTGAAGGTTTTGAAAAATATTACTGGATGAAAAATCCTGCATCAAAACAACCTTCTTTTTTAATAACGCAACCAGGCAACTATTTTGTAAACGTAGAAAATGTTTGTGGAAGCAAAACAGACAGCATTGAAATATTTGATCAATGCGATTACAAAGTTTTTATGCCAACTGCCTTTACACCCAATGGAGATGGCTTGAATGACTATTTCAGGATAGCGCCCAATAACAAAAACAAGCTGATAAATTTTAGCATTTATAACCGTCGTGGCAATCTTATTTTTAAGACCAATAACAGACTTGTTGGCTGGGATGGCACTTACAAAAATGAACCCCAAAGCGCAGATACATTTGTTTATTACCTGGAAATGATTGGCTTATCCGGCAATAGGATTTCGCAGAAAGGAAGGGTAGTGCTAATTCGATAACGCCTGTTATTTCTTATACAACCTTTCTCCAAATTTAATCAGCATAGCACTGTCACTATTGCGTGCAAGAATAAACGCAGGTTGCTTGCCAATGGTTACAGGTTTTATGTGGCGCACCTGTCCTTTTACGGCAAGTCCATTAATTGTTTCGGCTAAAAAATTGCCTTTCCCTTTGTTGATTAAGATGGTTCCGAAGTCTGCATCGTACCTGCCCATTTCAATATTGGGATCGTAATAATTTCCCATTATTAAAATATCCGGAAGATTATCATCATTGGCATTTACTACTACTGCATCTTTCATAGAAGAAAACTGTGCTTCCATTGGCAAAGCCTTCGTTTCAAATTGCAGATTACCCTTATTAATTAGCACCGCACTGGATAAATAAGTTGCTGTTAATTTCGTTGCTTCATCCAGTTTTTTCGAAGTAAATAATTCCTGCAAAGTGGCTTTGGCAAAATCTCCGGCATATAAAAATTTCTTTTTTAATACCGGCATTTGTTTTTCCAATTCTACCTTGTTGGCAAATGGAATTTCTTTGCCTTCCAGGTAATAAGTTAGTACCTGTTCTTTTTTTCCATTGCCATCAAAGTCGTTAAAGTAAAGCCGCAATGGTTCTTTATCCGAAGCTTTCAGACGGCTGTTTAAGCCAAGGTTACCGGCTATTAAATCTATGTCGCCATCATTGTCAATAT
>JANYCA010000052.1 GCA_025360525.1 Chitinophagaceae bacterium
CAGGGCATACAAAGCGGCAAGGTTAACCCTGCGTTGCCTTACCCTGCAGCACCACCAGAGCCAGGCGAAAGGGAAAGCTATATAAAATACGGTGGCATTGATTTACGCAATAACAACTTTTAATACACCCCACATCAGTCACCCCTTTAGGGGTTCAATTTAATTTTATGGCACAAAAAACAAAACCCGGTGTTACCAAAAAACAGGGTGAGGTAACCGAAAGCGGTATTGTAATACAAAACCTTACCATAAGGCCGGTAGCACGTACCAAGGCAGATATACAAGACTGGCGCACCAAGCACCAGCAGGCCGAAATGACTAATGCCGTAAGGGTGCCACTGTACGATTTGTATGATGATGCTTTGTTAGATGCCTTTTTGCAACGCATGGTGCAAAAGAGGGTGCTGGGTGTTACCAAACACAAATTAAATTATGTAGATGCACAAGGCATTGAAATAGACGGCACCAACGCCCTCATAGATTCACTGCAATTTCGTTACCTGCGGGAGTGTATTCAACTGCAAAAAGCATGGGGCATTGCCGTTATCGAATTAATGAATGTTGATGGAAAGCTAAAGGTATTTGATGTACCAAAAAAGCACATTTTACCAAAAGAAGGTACCATAGTGCAGGAGCAGTATGGCAGCGGAGGCATCCCTTACCGGGATGCGCCGTACAATAAAACGGTTATAGAAATTGGCCGGTACAACGATTTAGGCTACCTGCTGCAAGCCACCGCCTACGCCATTTACAAGCGGGGTAATATTGCAGACTGGGCAAACTATGCACAAATATTTGGTATGCCTTTTAGAGAGGCTCGGTACGATGGTTTTAACGAAGTTGTACGCCTGCAATTAGAAAAGGCATTGGAAAAAGCAGCCAGCGCAGCATGGGCAGTATTGCCAAAAGATGCAGAGTTTACACTACACGAGGCAAAAGGCGGTGCCAACAGCAATGAGTTGTACAACACCTTACGCCAGGCAATGAACGAGGAGATGATGGTACTTATTTTGGGAGCCACCGAAAGCACCACCAGCAGCAAAAGCAGTGGATACGCACAAAGCGAAACCCACCGCCAAACAGTTGATGAACTAGCGCAGGATGATAAGGTAAAAGAAGTAAGTACCCTCAACGAAATTGTACTACCCATCCTTATAAACTTAGGTTTACTGCCACAAGCTGGCAAATTTGCCAACGAAGACCCGGTCGATCTTGATACCGCTAAAATAAAAATAGGCATTGCACAGCAGGTAAAGCTAATGGGCTTACCGTTAGATGCAGATGATATTTATGAAATAAGCGGCCTAAAAAAACCCGATGACTTTGATGCACAGGTTGCTAAAATGGAAGCCGATAAACAAGCAGAGCAGCAACCCCCATCCCCTAAAGGGGGGCAAGCAAAGCCTCCTTTAAAAAAATCCAAAAGCTCTCCTTCAGGGGCTGGGGGCAAAAAGCTAGGCGCATGGGATGAATTCCGCTTAATGATGGCCGATTTTTTCGGCCCAGCCCACCAAAGCTAATTGAAAGCATACGTGGGCTACCAGGACAAACATTTACACAACTCTCCACTGATTTAACCATTCTATATTCAGTAGAGTGTTGTAATAACTCCCCTTTAGGGGATGGGGGTAAACTCTCTGCCGCCGATGATGAATTTGCCCGGATAGCTGCCCAATTATTGCAGAAAATTTGGATAGAGAAAGGGATGCCCAAAACCATAGATAAAGCAATGACACAGGCATTTGCACAACGATTATGGGGCGGTGTAACTACTGGCTATGGCAAAACCACCGCAGGCATTGCGTATGATAGCCCCGATGGCGAAATGCTACGCAACCTGCAAAATAACGTGTACGCATTTAGTGCCGCTAAAAACTGGCAGCAAATGAAAGCCCTTACCCAGGCACTTATTGGCGATGATGATAAATTACGTACCTACAGCCAGTTTAAAAATGCCGCTTTTCAAATTAACGATTCCCATGTAAACCAATGGCTAAAAACCGAATATGATACTGCCATTGCCAGCGGACAAATGGCCAGCACATGGGTAGATATTAAAAACAACAGCAGCACTACCATGCTGCAATTTGATGCCGTAATGGACGGCCATACCAGCGCAATATGCAGTAGCCTTAATGGAGTTATCCGCCCGGTTGATGATGCATTTTGGAAACAATATTACCCACCTAATCATTTTGGATGCCGCAGTACCGTAAGGCAACGCAGCAGCGGCAAAGCCACACCAGAAGCTAATATTGTATATCCCGAAAAAGTGCCGCCAATGTTTAAGGTTAATCTGGCAGATCGTGGATTGGCTTTTCCTCCTGCCCATCCTTATTGGATTGGCATTCCGAAAAAGGAGTTAAACAACGCTTTGTTATTAATGCCAGAGCAAAACCAGTACCGTACAATTTATAAGGGAAAAACTGGCAGCTTAAGCCTTCACTTAAAAACAGAAGCCGAAGGAAAAGAAGATTTGAATGATTTGCTATTAATTGGTAATGAACTAGCCCAAAAAGAAAGGCATGTAAAAATATTACCCGAAATACATATCAAAGAGCCTGAATTGCGTGCTAAGTTATTGCCAGGTATGAAAGAGCGAAAAAATTGCGATCTTCTTATAGATAATGAATATTGGGAACATGAAAAACCTACTACTCCTTTAGATTGGGAAAAGCTTCAAAATAGAATAAGAAATGGGAATAAGCAAGCTAACAGGGTTATCATTCAATTAACCGAAAATTATGATATTAATATTATTAAAGAATTGGCCAATGAGCGATTTAGAAATTTACCAAATTTAGAGGAATTAATGTTTAGAACATTTAAAGGAAAATACATTGAATTCTCAAAATGACCGAAGGGATACTTTGCAGTACCCCTTCGGATTGGTCAAGTCGCAACCTGTCCACATCACAAATATACAAAACTTCTAATTATGCAAATAGAAAAATTAAAACCGCCTACCAGCTATACAGCACCAAACAAATCATTGCCGCTAAAAAAGAAAGGTAAATCCCTTTTTCAACAACTTTTTGGGTGGTATTGTATTTTGCAAAAACACCTTCAAATTTTTTGGAAGGGTTATGCAACATGTATTTTAATTGTGCCAGAAAATCGCTGTCCATCCTGCGATATTGCATTAGTACAATGTATAGAAATGCTGCACCAAAAAGGATACTCACCAATAATAGAATTTGTGCCAGTAGAAAAAGACGGTTGCCATGAGCAGCTGCAGGCTTTAGTGCAATTAGTAGAGAAAGTAAGGCCGAGGATACCGTTGTAAAATGCTTTGCAAAATCTATACGGTGCAGCAGATACTCCTTTTTAATGTCGCTGTACTGTTTAAAATGTTCATTCATACATCAAATATATGCCAAACATATTCCCTTTAAACGCAGTTGAAAAGCACTTTAAACTGGTGTTGCTGTATGCGCCCGGCATGCTGGGCAACGATGCTGTTAACTTCTTTTTAGATAGCTTTCAGCGGCAGGGTTGGCTGGGTAATAGTGTAGAGCCCTGGCGGCAACGCAGAGGCAACAGCAAGCGAAATAAGGGCAGGGCTGTACTGGTGCAAAGCGGCAGGCTACGCCGCAGCATTCGCATTACTGGCATAAGTGGGGGCGTAGTAACCATTGGTACCGATGTACCCTATGCCAAAGCCCATAATGAGGGTTTTAAAGGTGTAGTAAATGTAAAAGAACATACCCGTAACCGCTTTGGCAAAGAAAAAATTGGCAGTGGCAAGTTTACAAAAAATGGCAAAGAGCGTATGAAGACAGTACAGCGCATTACCGGCTCCGGGGCAGTAAAAGCACATACCCGTAAAGTAAACCTGCCACGCCGCCAGTTTATGGGAGAAAGCCCCTACCTAACCAAAATTTTACAACGCAGGCTTACTGCCGAATTAATGAAAGGATTAACATAACCCCCATCCCCTAAAGGGGAGTTATACAACCATAATACATTTTCATCACCCCCCTTTAGGGGATGGGGGCAAACCAATTATTTATGTTAGCATCACCACAAGCAAATCTCTTTCAGTTATTAATTGAAAAACTAATTGCAGATGTACCGGAGCTCCGCTATATCGATCAGGATGTTGGCCAGCTCGAAAACTACGAAATACGCCCAGCCGTAGCATGGCCCTGCTGCCTTATTGATATAGAGGAGTTTAAATACAGCGATCAGCAAAACTTTTTAGCACAACTGGCCGAGGGTATTATCAGCCTTCGCATTGGGCTGGTAAAATACACCGATGCCAATAACCTAACACCCCTCAACATCCGGGAAAATGCACTGCAATATTACGAGGTAGAACACAAGGTGTACAAGGCCCTGCATGGCTACAACCCTACAGGCTTTAGCAAACTATTGCGCCGGGCAAGTGGTACCGAAAAAAGGGAAGATGATATAAGAGTAAGAGTGCTAAAATTTGCAGTAAGCTTTACCGACGATAGTGCTAAAAAAGTAAAAATAACGGTGGCAAGGCCGGGCGGTGTGTTGGGTACTATATAAGCCCCCATCACCCTAAAGGGATGCCTGGATATGGGGTGTACGATTATTTAAAGAATTTACAAATTATTAGAGTGCTGCCTTACCCCCCTTTAGGGGATGGGGGTCGTCCCAATTCATAAAAGGATATTTCCTTTTAAAATACTTAGCATCGGCAGGGTTAATGGCTTTTAAATTTTTTAGGATGGCCGTATCGGTTTGTACGATATCAACAATAGTACGTTCGGTTAAAAAAAATTCGCTTTCCAAAGCTTGCAGGCCGACCTGGTATTGTACCCTTTTTATTTTAAAGTAAAAGTAGTGGCGGTGTAGTAGCAGTTCGTTTCTTTTTTTCACCAATACTTCGCTGCGGCCACGTTTTTCCGGTGCTGCATCTATTATAACAACTGGTGTATCGGGTTCAAAGAGGGAAAGGTAAGTGCGGTGGCCTCTAAGCATAAAGCAATTATAACATATTATTGCGTACCTATAAAAAAAAGATGCTAACTAAAAAGCCCCTCTTTACAGAAGGGCTTTGCAATTAAACCGTTTTACCGGTTGCTTATTCCAATAATTATATCAACCCCCTGCGTTTTGCTTTATGCACCTCCTGTACTACCTTGTGATGAAACTTAATTGCTACAAAAATGAATATAGAATTTAACGACATTATAACTGGGCTTATAACTGGGTTTATTGGGTTTTGCGCAGCCATTATATTTAGCAATATGATAAAGCCCGCCTGGATGAAAATAAGTAGCGATACCAGTAAAAACAAAGCATTGCGCCGTATAAGCAGGTACCTGGCCGTAGTAAGCGCAATTTCTTTGCTTACTATTTTTATGGTTTTTAGTAAACTATGGGTGTTGTTAACAATAGTTTGTTGTTGCATTTTAGTATTATTTATTGTGATGGATTATGCTTTGTATATATTAAAATCTTTAAATAAGGATGCTGATAAAGAACAAAGAAATGAAATTATTGAAACGCTTATCCGCTTACAGCCATCACCCCTAAATGAAGAACGCATCACAAAATTAAAAGCTGAGCTTAACACCCTTCTATAATTTGGTTAAAAAGGATTTATACACAGCTTTAAACTGGCTCAACAATTTAGGCAATTCGGCGTGGCTGTACGCATTTAATTTTTTGTGCAGGTAACCAAACTTTTCACACCAGCCATCCAGCCGTTGTACATCAGCAATTTTTTTGCCATATACATTGGTAACCGTCCAGTGCATTTCGTGGCAGTAGCTAAGCATTTTGCGGCGCATGCGGTTGGCGGCTTCCTGCTCGGCATTTGGTAATCCCTGTAGGTAAGCAATTAATTGTCTTGTCTCAAAATTAGTTAGGTCTTTACTGCTTTCGCTACGGCCATTGCTAAAGCTTAGCACCAGTGCAGTTTTTTGGCTGCTAAGCCCTGCCTGGTTCAGCAGCGCATGCAGTTGTTTGTTTAATGGAAGATTCATATTGTGTTATTTGAGCCCCCATCCCCGCTGGCTAGCGGGGGGTAAAGGCCGTTTTATAATAATTGGAAAAAACTTTAAATTTTAATACACCCAACATCCTGTCTCCCCCTTTGGGGGCCGGGGGGCTAATACCCATTCTCCCACCCCTTACACCGTAAATAAGTATCTGGGTGCATTTTTATTTGTGTAGGGTTTTTGCGCAGGTACTTGTGGTATTTATCCAGCCCAAAAAATGCCAGTACCTGGTTAGTTTTGTTAAGCCTTTTAAATAACTGCTCTGCCCTGTCTTTATGAAACTTATAATCGTATTTTTTCCAAAACTGTTCAAAGCTTATAATTACTTCGCTCTCTACAATTACCGTATCCTTTTTAAAAGCATTCTCCAGTGCTTCAACTCTTGCCGGTATTTGCTGCTTAAAATAGGTAACCAGCCGCTCGTTCATATCGGTTTGGCCAACATCAAATTTTATCAACAACCCATCTGCATTGTACAAGGCCATTGCTTCGCCGTTAAAAGCTGTATTAGTTATTAAAAATTGTTTCATTTAAAATGGAAGTCTTTTATCGTTTAAAAATTTTTGAATGGCCATTATAATTTTATCTGCATCAGGCATCTTCTCTTCTAAATATAACCTGCGCAAACCCATAGTAACAAGGGCGTTTTGGCTAATGTCGTGGGCTTCAATCCAAGTTTTTAAGTACCCAGGTATTTCCACCGATATTTTTGCTTTTTTCTCCATGTTACAGGCGTTTTACAGGTGAAAAGGTGCGGCTATTAGTGAGTTAGCCGATACACTCGG
>JANYCA010000077.1 GCA_025360525.1 Chitinophagaceae bacterium
GCTTTTTCCAGCATTTGTTCTGTGGTGTCCATCATCCACTCGTAATCTTTGTAAGCAACGTAAAATTCCAATACAGTAAACTCTGGGTTGTGGGTACGGTCCATGCCTTCGTTCCTAAAATTGCGGCTGAACTCATACACCCATTCAAAGCCACCTACTATCAATCTTTTTAAATATAATTCGTTGGCAATACGCATATACATAGGCACATCCAATGCATTGTGATGTGTAGTGAAGGGCCTTGCTGCAGCGCCGCCAGGAATGCTTTGCAATACGGGTGTATCAACTTCCAAAGCGCCTCGTTCATTTAAAAACTCCCGGATAGCATTCACCATTTTAGTGCGTTTGATAAAGGTTTCTTTTACGCCGGGATTAACAATTAAATCTGCATAACGTTGCCGGTAACGGAATTCAGGATCGGTAACCTCATCAAATGATTCGCCATCTTTTTCTTTTACGATAGGCAATGGGTGTAAGGATTTTGTAAGGATGGTAAACTCCTTTACATGGATAGATGTCTCACCCGTTTTGGTGGTAAAAACATATCCTTTAATGCCGATGATATCGCCAATATCCAGTAACTTTTTCCAAACCAGCTGGTACAAAGTTTTATCCTCGCCGGGGCAAATATCATCCTGCCTGATATAAAACTGAATTTTCCCTGTGCTATCCTGTAATACTGCAAAGTTGGCCTTGCCCATATCACGAACACTCATAATTCTGCCAGCTACACACACGTCTGTAAAGTCTGCCTTGTTTTCTTCGCCTTTGTAATTTTCTTTTATAAAGGCGGAGGTAGTATTTACAGGATACATTGCTGCAGGAAATGCATCAATACCCAGCTTATTTAACTCGGTTAATTTCTCTCTCCTGATTATCTCCTGTTCCGATAAATGTTGCATGCTGATATTTATTAAAAAATATTCCCGTAAATAAACGGGGCTGCAAAGATACCAGTTGCAACTCACTTATGTAAAGCCATCAGCCAATCAATCTTTGGCCGTAAACTTGTATAAGTTTTAGTGCATCCGGTTTAGTGTACAATTTTATTTGCTTGCCTAACCATATTGATGCATCACACAGAAAAATATTTTATGATAAAAAAAATTTACGTTGCTATTTCCTTTGCATTTTTATTGAGCGGATGTGAGGTATTACAAAATCTGCCCACTTCGATAGGAGGTGTTACGGAAAACGAAGCTGCCCAGGGTATTAAAGAAGCATTGGGCCAGGGGTTAACCGGTGCAGTTTTGCAACTGAATACAACCGATGGCTTTTTTAAAGATGCCCTGTATAAAGTTTTATTGCCGCCAGATGCAAGGAAGATCGAAAATACGCTTCGAAGTGTGGGATTGGGAAGCCTTGTAGACAAGGCTATTTTACAAATTAACCGTGGCGCAGAAGATGCAGCAGGTTATGCTAAACCCATATTTGTAGATGCTATAAAAAATATGACTTTGCAGGATGCTATCGGGCTTGTAAGAAATGGCGACACCAGCGCCACACACTTCTTCAGAGAGAAAACAACTGCTAAATTGGTTGCTGCGTTTTTGCCGGTGATAAAATCATCGTTGGATAAAGTGAATGCCACTAAATATTATAGTGATATTGTAAATACGTACAACAATCTGCCCACTACATTTACAAAAGTAAACCCCGATTTAAAAGTTTACGTTACCAATAAAGCGACGGAAGCTCTGTTTGATTTAATTGCAAAAGAAGAAATAAATATCCGGACAAATTTTGCTGCAAGATCAAGTGATATTTTGAAAAGAGTATTTGGACAAAATTGGTAAATTAAAATTGCTTATTAATAATTCTATAGGGTTTGAGTGGGATGAAAATCGTTTCTATATGAATATTTAGACGGTTTAAATGGGTTAGAACATTAGACAGTTTAGATGATTACTTAAAATAACAAAGTTCATTATTATTTTATGCCGGCAAAGGTTGTTTACCTAATTGCTTCATCAGCCTTGTATGAGAAATAATGGCCTCCGTTACAGTTACATAACAATTATAAGGAAGGTTAAACACCCTGCACTGTTCCTGAATTATTTTACTTAGTGCAGGATAATGTACATGACTGATATGAGGAAAAAGATGATGTTCAATCTGAAAATTTAGTCCTCCTGCAAACCAGGTAAGCGCTGGGTTTTCGGTAGCAAAATTAGCGGTGGTTTTTACTTCGTGTATGGCCCATTCGGAGTCAATTATTTTTTTACCCGTATCAGCCCAATCAAAAATTGCTTTTTCCACCATGTGTGCCAATTGAAATATGATCGTTAATAAAAGTCCTAACACAAAATGAATGATTAAAAAGCCAATCAGCCACGCCACCCATCCCACAAAATACACGGGTAAATAAATATAAAATACCACATAGAGAATTTTACTCAACCAAAAAATAACATGCTCCGTTCCGGTAATCTTGCGAATGGGCATTCCGATAAATTTTTTTGTAAAGTATTTTTGAAAATCACCCACCAGCATCCAGTGAAGTGTACTGATTGCATAGAGAAAATACATATAAACATGCTGGTAGCGATGCAGCGGAAACCATGGTTGGGTAACAGTTTGCCTTAGTGCCGGTGAATGGATAATGTCATTATCAAGCCCATCAATATTAGTATAGGTATGGTGTAAAATATTGTGTTTAATTTTCCAAAGAAAAGCATTGCTTCCCAAGGCATTCATGGTAAGGCTCATCAAATTATTAACCCACTTTTTGCTGGAAAAACTACCATGGTTAGCATCGTGCATTACATTCATTGCTATACCACACAAGCAAAATCCCAATGCAAAACAAAGTAAAATTCCTGTTGCAGCATTGTACCCGCCCATCAATAAAAACATATAAATAGCCACTGCCAAAAAAATCAATATCAATGCTTTGATGTAAAGTTTGCTGTTACCGGTAGGTTTAATCCTCTTTTCGGCAAAGTAAGCAGCAGCCTGGGTTTTAATGGCCTGCTGAAAAACGTGGTGCTTATTATTGAAAGTAACTTTTGTCATTGGTTTAGATAGATTTAAACCTTACCGTGGCAAATGCCCATAGCTCAATATAACAACGTTGATTATTTAATAAAGGCAAAAACGATCCCGATAAACATGGCTACAGCAAATGATTGGATACAATCTAATTTGTTTTGCGGTGAAAACAAAATTGGATAATTTCTAAATAATCGGCGAGTCTTTTTTTTAATAGCCCCACATCATAATTCATGCTGGCAATTGCCATAGGCATTTTTGCTGGCATATTGTAAGGGGCTTGGGTTACGCCTTTAAAAACTTTTTAAAGAGGAAGATGAGGATATTACCGGCTACGGACTACTCTTTTACGGTCAATAATTTTTTTTCAAAAAAATCACTTACTGCCTTAGTGCCATTGTTGTACAACAGTAGCTTTTCCTCCGGCATCATCTTTCTTATTTTTGCATGAATATTTCCATGACTGATATAAATTGTTCTGCCCTTTTCATTTTCGAGGTTGGGATATTTTCTATTGAGAGCTTCTATCATCAGATTAGTTAAAGCGCTCAGGTAATCGGAAAATTTGCTGATGTTATAAGATGGGATTGTAGTGGAGTTTTTTTGTAAAGAATCGATTTGCTCCGGTCTTTCCATTTTTATACCCAGGGTTTCTCTATTAAATTTTAAATCGGTGCATTCCAGTGGATTGAGATTAAAACGGCAGGTATCAAAGATGCTGATGGGATAATTACACAACAGGCCGCCATCAACAAAATAATTGATAAACCTGGTAGAGTCTTTCCGGCTTATCTTTTTGTATTGGTTATCCAGCGCAACAGGTTCAAAATACAAAGGGATACTACCACTGATTCTTACAGCAAGTGCAATGGGCATATTGGGCGTTTTTTCTATAGAAAATATTTCCATTTGTTGCTTGCTGATATTTGTTGCGGTACAATACAATTCTTTGTAAATGCTGTTTTGAAGTGACAGTATATGTAAATCTTTAAAAGTTAAATTAGCATTCCCTGTTTTATATTTAACCAGTTGCTGCAACCATTTTTCAAAATACGCTCCTTTATAAATACCAAAATCGCTTTTAATTCTGTTGTATTTGCCTACAACACCATACTTGCCATCGTTAAATTCCTGCACCGGCAGTTCAAACATTATGCTGTCAATTTCTTTTGCAGTATATCCAACACATATCATCAGTGCTGCAATACTTCCTGCAGAAGATCCGGCCACTTTTTCAATATGGCCGAGTATACCTTTTTCTTCCAGTGCACTTAAGGCGCCTGCATAGGCAAGGCCCCGAACGCCACCGCCTTCTAAAACTAAATTTTTGTAGGGATAATTGCTTTGACAAAAACAGGCAACGGGGAAAACAAGAAGAATAACTATCATTTTCATAAAATGAAACTAAAACAGCAAAAGTTTATCAAACGTTAATTAACCATTAATTTACCGCAGCTAGTAATACTTGCCAGGCTTCCTGCACTTTCCCGGCATCCAGCAATTCTTTTGCATAATAGTGTAATTCCTTTTCCATTTCGTTTGGGTCGATGGAGTAATACAGGATAATATTTTTTAACCTCTCATTACTAAAAGCAGGGTCTACAGGAGATAGCTCTTTAAAATTGCCCAACTGTGCAAGATTGTTGCCGGTTAAAATAGTGCTTTGCCTGATAGATTCCGGAAGGCAATCTACCCCTATCCCTAATTGTGTATTGGGTTTATTTACTTTAAATAAATTGCTGCTATCTACTTTGCAATACCAGTCGCCACCAAGCCTTGCTATATGTTGCAGTTTGGTTTGGTCTATCATTGTTTTATCTTCATTTAGTATTGCATCATTGATGTGCATCATTAATACTTCAGCAATAACCAGGTTGCCGGCGCCACCTTCGTTGCCTAAAGATTTTACTTCAATTACTTTACATTCCAGTTGCACCGGGCTTTCTTTTACTCTTGGTGGTTTTACCAATAGCGATGGCTCTTTTGTAAAACCAGCTTTAATAAATTCATCAACAGTTTTGGGATATTCGCAACTGCTGAGGCTTACCTGCTGTACCATATTGTAATCACAAATATTTATTACCACTTCTGGTATTGCCATTACATTCTCTAACGTGTGTTTTGTTGTGTTGTCTCTCACTCTACGGGCCGGCGAAAAAATTAAAATGGGTGGGTTAGATGAAAACAAATTAAAAAAGCTGAAGGGGCTCAGGTTTACATGGCCATCTTTATCAATAGTAGATGCAAAGCAAATAGGCCTCGGTGCAATGGCATGCTGCAGATAATTTTGAATATCGGCAGGCTTTAAATCTTTAAAATAGAGAACCATAGTTTAATTTATTATTGATAATTTTCACCACAGAGATTTTTTCACCGCAGAGAACAGGAGTAAATGGAGGTTACGCAGAGTTTCTTTAATAACTCTCTGCGAAACCTCTGCTAACTCTCTTCTCTGCGGTGAATAATTTTCTTTAGCCCCAATATCGAAAAATCACTTTCGTCTTTCACAATTGTATTAGTTAGTTTACCCAATCCATCAATTTCCATTTCCACCACATTGCCTTCCTGCAGCCATTGTTCTTTGTAATCAGGATCGGTTAGTTTTCCGGTGCCATTTAATTCTAAAAAACAGCCGGTGCCAACAGTACCGCTGCCGATAACATCTCCCGGGTACAGCGTAACACCATAACTGGCACGTTCAATTATTTCGGCAAATGTCCAGTCCATATCACCCACATTTCCATCGCTAACCTGTACATTGTTAACCCAACATTTCATGGTTAAATTCCATGCTTTGCCTGTATGGTTTTCTTTGCAAGGAATTTCAAATGCTTCCAGCTCATCCAATGTTACCAGCATTGGCCCAATCACCGTACTAAAGTCTTTGCCCTTGGCAGGGCCAAGGTTCAGCTGCATTTCTTCCATCTGCAATGTTCTTGCACTCATATCGTTCATAATCATCAATCCGGCAATGTATTCATCCGCTTCTGCAGCAGGAATATTTCTACCGGGCTTTGCAATTACAATGGCCGCTTCCAATTCAAAGTCCAGCTTTTCAAAATGATCAGGCATACACACTATTTCGCCCGGACCTTGTATGCTGTTGTGATTGGTAAAATAAAAAATGGGGAACTCGTCGAATGCTGCAATCATATCTGCCTTTCGGTTTCTTCTTGCAGCAGCAACATGTTGTCTAAAAGCATAGCCGTCCCTGCAGCTAGTGGGGTGCGGTACCGGTGCAAGCAATTGAACCTGCTCCAATGGTACAGATGAAATAGTTCTTCCCAATCCTTCTTTTATTCTTCTTTCTGCCGCCAATGCAAGGGGATACATATCTTCCCAATAATTTAAAAACATCGCCATGCTGATGGGAAGATCCGAATGCAACGCATCGGTATCATATAATTTTCCGTCTACTAATATGGCCAGTTGATCGTGCCCGTCTTTCAGGTAAGTAAGTAATTTCATTTCTTTTTATTTATTAATTGTGACCAGGCAGTTGTATTAGCTTATCAAACTTTCATTTAGTTCTTGCTCTACAAATTCCATCAGCACTTTAATTGTTTCAGGCGAAAAATCAAATTTCAATCCAGCAGTTTCGTACAATTGTGGCAGCGTAACGGTACCTCCTAAAGCAAGTGCATTACAATATTTATCCAAAGCCTGTTGAGGGTTTTGTTTAAACTGCATCCACATGCCGATAGCGCCCAGTTGTGCAATGCCATATTCAATATAATAAAAGGGCACTTCAAACAAATGCAACTGGCGAAGCCAGGCATTGCTACGGTAAGTTTCCAACCCGCTGTAATCAATAACACCATCACTGAATTCGGCTAATATTTCCAGCCACTTTTCTGTTCTTTGCTCATTGGTATGGTTGCTGTTATTATACATCCAATGTTGAAATTTATCAATGATGGCTATCCATGGAAACAAGGTGATTACTCTTTCCAGCTGATGCTCTTTTGCCCTGCTTAATTCTGTTGCATCGCTAAAAAACACATCCCAATGTTCCATACTAAAAAGTTCCATGGCCATGCTGGCAACTTCAGCAATTTCCATGGGGTATTCTTTAAATCCGGTGAGAGGTAACGGGTGCGACAAAAACGAATGGATGGCATGTCCGCCCTCATGCACCATGGTGGTTACATCATGCATTTGCCCGGCAGCATTCATAAAAATAAAGGGAGCGCCACTCTCTGCCAGCGGACAGTTATATCCTCCGGGAGCCTTGCCCATCCTGCTTTCCAGGTCGAGGTGTTTAATGGCATTCATCTTTGTAAGACAGTCGCCGAAAAAAGGCCTTAGCCTGCTAAAGCATTCAATCGTTTTTTCAACCAACTCGCTGCTGGTTGTAAAAGGATGCAAAGGTTTTACGCCTTCCAGCTCAGCTTCTAAATCCCAGGGACGTAAAGAATCCAATCCTAATTTTTGTTTTTTCTTTTCGTAAATCACTTTTACCAGGGGTACCACATGCAACTTTACTGCTTCATGAAAAGCGAAGCAATCTTGCTGGCTGTAATCGAACCTGCCCAATTCTTTAAACCGGTAATCGGTATAATTACTGTAACCGGCATTGGCCGCCACCTGGTTTCTTTTCGTCATTAAATTATTGAACAATTCGTTCAACTCATCTTTATCCTGCAGCCTTCTTTCCTGTATTTTCCGGTAGGCATTTTCTCTTACAGCTCTGTCAGGATTTTCTAAAAATTTGGCAGCTTGCTGCAAAGTGTATTCCTGTCCATCGATGGTAACCGTCATCTTACCACTAATAACACCAAAGTGTTGTTGCAATACCGCCAGTTCCGATTGCAGGGGAATATTTTCTTCCCGAAAAAGATCAATACTTTTTTTAATGCTCCGCAGGTAAGTGAAATATTTTTTTTCCTCCAATGTATTTACCAGCGGATGGTTGATGAGCTTTTTATTCAACGCATCTGCATAGGGTTGCATGTGCGGCTGTATTTCAGTACAAAAGAAATTAAAAGCATCTTCCAGTGATTTATTGCTGGTATCACAGGTCATTTTAATCTGCCGCCAGCAGGCATCTTCGCTCACCACGGCTTCCAGTTCGCTCATGTGCATCAGCCATTCTTCCAGCTCTTCTTTGCTGGTAATTTCTTTCTCCAGTAAAGTCTTAAAAAATGGCTCCAGCCCCTGCCAGTCTGTTACTATAAAATCAGCAGGAACAAAATGGCGTTGTAATTTTTGAATGTTGGCGGTGTACATAAAAAATAATAGCCCTAAACCACTGCTTTAAAATGCTAACTGGCATTTTGAAGTTGAATGATTTAAGGCTTCTTTAAAAAGTGATTAAATGAATTGTATCAGAAACATGCATTTCTATAAAAATTTATAGCATTTCTATGCTGTCGCTTTTAAGTCCACAACCCTTATTAGTAGTTGGTTGCAGGTTTTGTTGGCGGGCTATGCCATCTTCCTCGGACTGTTAATTTTTTTTGGGGGAGCAGCCTTCGCAGTTACTTGTTTTGGCTCAGCAGCTTTTGCTTTTGGTACGGTAGTTTCGTGTGCTGCTCCATCATGCTCTGGGTTTTCAGATAATTTTATCTCCACATTATTAGCCACCAACTGGCTGTACCATTTAACCATTTTCTTCATATCGCTGCCGTAAACCCTGTCAAAATCCATGTCTGGAAATACTTTTTCAAAGTAGGTTTTTACTACTTTGGCATCGCTGGCATCAGGAAGCGCTTCAGCACTGTTTTTCATAGCGGTAAGTACATCTACCAGGTTGGCATTATCTTTTACCGTGTATATTTCCACACTCTCCAGGTGAGAAAAGCTATGCAGGCGGGTGCTTACAAACTTGCTGGTTTTATCTTCCAGCGATCGCACAACGCCACCATCTGCTTTTGAGGACAATAGTTCATACAAACCACCCATTCCGGTGATTGACACCAATTTATTATATTCCATAAAAAATATTTTAGTGCTGCAAGATAAATGTTATACGGTAAAAATGATGGCGCCTTTAAAGTTTAACAGAAATAGAATGGATGGCCTGCTTTCCGAAACAGCAGAAGCCGGCAAAGAACGGCTGCCCAAAAATTAAACAGTAGCCTAACGTATACTCAATGCTGAAATGTAAATACTGAATAGATGGTATCAATTGCTGATGCTCGTTCAAAGGATAAAATGATGGGCTATCAACGTAAGTACAGCAATCGTTCGAGGCTTTGCAGTTGGGGAATTGGCCCATTTTCCACCTGGTACTGAACCTAAATTTATAACTAAAAGCCGAAGTTTAGAACTACTGCCCGGTAGAATTCCGTTCGCTGAATATAAAGCTTGGATATGTACTGCCGGTGATTGCTGCAATGTCCCGCCCCAATTGCACAAAACCTGATGTGTTTAGTACATTTTTACTCGCCCAGCAATATTTGGGTTTCTGTCTGTAAAATTGGAAGGTGTCGAATTATAATACCCCAAATTACATCGTCTGAAACAGAGTCATAACCGTGGATAATTCTGTTTCTTGTATCAACAATTTTTCTGGAATTTATAATTGTAATCGTTTCGTCTCGTTTTATAATTCGACTTAGGGCTTCCCCAATTATTTCGATATTTCTTTCAACGGCCCGTTTCGTCCGCAAATCGTTTTGATATTTTGCGAATTCTTTAGGTTCGTTGTTGAAGAAACTTTCAATCTCAACAATGGCATTCAAAATGTCGTAAAGCCAAGCTTTTATATCATTGTCCATAAACAAGTTGCCTTTGCAGATTAACGGACTGTCTGAAATATGGATTTTTTATAGCTTTTTCCTCCAGTAGGTCCACTGGTCTTTTGAGAATATCCTGTAGTGAAAATTTAAAATCGAAATAATTATCCGCATAATCTTCTACCTCAATGTTTGAAAAGTCTACAATCAAATCAATATCGCTTTCCTTGTTAAAACTCTCTGTCAAAACTGACCCAAAAGCATACAGGCTCTTAACCTTGTGTGTCTTACAAAGCTTAATGATGTCTGTGGTGTATTTTTCAAGTCTATTCATTTTTAAAATCTTAAAAAACAAATTTACATAGATTTTACCGAAGTGTTTTTTTGTGCAGGATTTTGCAGGGTGGTCGCCGCATTACACAAAACAACTTCATTACCAGCTATGCGTTACAAGTACTCACTCCGCTGCGCTGCGTTCCGTGCTTTCCACTCCTATCCGGCATCCATTGGGCGGCTGCTTTTCAGTAAGGCTTTAATTGCAATTTGTGGTAGTTGCATTGCTTTTATTTTAAATCATTAACGAAATAAAGACTTTCGGAATTAAAGATTACTTTATTTAAATTACTGCAAGTTTTCAGGAATGGGGTGCGGAAATGCAAACGTTAGGCGCAATAATTCCATTGCAGTTCAATCATCCGCTTCCAAGTTAAAAATTTCATTGACAGTAGTTTTAAATACTTCAGATATTTTTATTGCAAGGACAGTGGAAGGGACATACCTAGCTGCTTCGATGGAGTTTATCGTTTGACGAGAGACACCTACTTTTTCAGCCAAATCTTGTTGTGTAAAATTCAGCTTTGCTCTTTCAACTTTTAATAAGTTCTTCATTACCTGCCAATTTTTTGAAGATAATACACAATCACATAAACAAACAGCATATCCATTACAACTTCTTGACCACTTAAATCCTTTAACGGCTCTTTAAAAAGTAAATCAACAATGGGCTTTACAATTACAGAAAGCACAGTCCAACCGAATGCCATGGCCATCGCTTTTAATCTTATGGCAACAGTCATTTCATCTTCAACTTTATCTTTAGACCAGGCGACAAATAATAATCCGAGTATGAATGCATTTAAAGTGAAAACTCTAAACAATTCTTTTTGTGAATGTGCCATTTCAATATTCATTGACCTAACAACCACTGCAGGGACAAATGCTAAAATCATTACTACGAGACCAATTTTCTTAAAATACTTTGGTAATAAGACAGCTTTGTTTTTGCTTATTTTACTTTCCATTTTGTAAAGTTTGTTTTACTAAATGACATATATACTTTACATATTTAAGCGACCAAAATAATTTTCGCTTTACATTAAATCGCCTGACAAAAGGATTTGTGCAAGTGCAGATTGAGATTGTAGCATCAACAGTTCTGCATCTCCAAGCTTTATATCCTGCGGACGTAATTCTGCCGGGCACTAGTTCTTAACTTCGGCTTTTAGTTATAAATTTAGTTTCGGTTACGGTAGACAGTTGCTTAATTCCCCAACTGTAAAGCTTCAACCGTCAGCTGTAATGCCAATTGAAAATCTCCTCTAAAAGATGGTTTTTCAGTAAATTCTAGAAAGATATACTTTTACAAAAATTGAATAATGAAAACTCTATCAATAAAATTAGATGACAAAACTTTTGATGAGGCCGAAGAAATAACCTCAAAGCTCCATCTGGCAAGAAATCGTTACATCAACGAAGCTGTCAGTATTTATAATCTTTTTAATAAGCGTCGCTTATTGAAAAAGCAGTTGAGTAAAGAGTCAAAAATAACCAGCAGCGAGTCATTGGAGGGATTAGCATAATTCGAAAAACTAATTGATGAGAATTAAACAATATGACATTTGATTAGCAGACCTTAATCCGACAAGAGGAAAGGAGCCTGGTAAAACCAGGCCAGTTGTGATCATTCAAACAGACTTATTAAATGACATTCATTTATCAACTTTGATTTGTCCCGTGACAACAAATATTAAAAGTGACGTCGAATTGCTTAGGGTCCATCTAAAGAAAGACCAACTTTCGAAACTAAGTGATGTTTTAGTTGATCAAATCCGTGCAATTGATAATAACAGATTAATAAAACGTCTTGGCGGCCTTACAAAAGATCAGATATTGATGCTCAAAAATAATATCAAAATTATATTAGATTTATAAGGCACTACTGCTTACAAAAGGATTTTTATAATTGGGGCTTTACACTAAAGCAATCATCGGCAGTGCATATACAAGCTTTATATCCGGCAAACGTAATTCTGCCGGGCAGTAGCTCTTAACTTCAGTTTTTAATTATAAATTTAACCGCAGTTCCGGGTGGACAGTTGGTTAATTCCCCTCCTGACACAAAGCCGTTACCATAAAATACAAGAACCATTATGCGGACAATTTTATTGACAATTACATCTTTTTTTTCACTGACCAATATTTTTGGACAGACAGGAAACGCCAAATTAAAAATTTCACATTTAACAGGCGACTTTTATATTTATACCACTTACAATACATACGAAGGGGAACAAATTCCTGCAAATGGAATGTACCTTATTACAAAAGATGGCGTTGTTATGTTTGACACACCCTGGGACACGACACAGTTTCAGCCATTACTTGACAGTATAAAATTGAAACACAGTAAAAGTGTGTCAACCTGTATTGCAACGCATTGGCACAGCGACAGGACAGCAGGGCTTGAATATTACAAGCAACATGGAATTAAAACTTACACAACTTTATTAACAGATGAATTGAGTATAAAGAATAATAAGAAACGAGCTGAATTTTTAATGGCAATGGACACGGTTTTCAATATTGAACAATATTCATTTGAAACTTATTACCCTGGAGAAGGGCATACAACAGACAACATCATTGTTTGGTTTAGCAAAGAGAAAATACTATACGGTGGTTGCTTAATAAAAGGTGCAGACGCTGAAAATTTAGGTTATTTAGGAGATGCGAATATAGCAGCATACGAAACTACACTCAAACGGGTGCAGCAAAAATGCCCTGACCCAAAATTTATTGTTATTTCGCATAGCGATTGGAACAATATAAATTCATTAAAAAATTCAATAAAGTTGGCAAGAAAACTGAACAAGAAAAAACATCGCTGAAAAATTAATTGATAAAATAGAGCTAAAATCTTTATTCAAAAAATCGCTATCAAAATCCCACCAAACGCAACAGCGGCCAATCAAGGGCCTTGTTCTTTTTGCAATAATTTCAGGAAGATCAATTGAGAGCTTGAAAATGAAATTGTGATAAAAGCTAAATAACAATATATCGTAAAAGCCAGCCCGGCTGAATGCCCCGCCAAAATGAATACTTTCGGGCTGGCGTTCGGACGAGAGTGCGATGCCAATAAAGTACCACAAAGCTTGTTAGCCGGGTTCAAAAAAATGACGGTGCTATTAAAGTTTAACATACATTGGATGAACAGCGTAAAATACAGCAATAAAATAAAACAGGTACCGGCGAAGCTTTTCGGTTTTTTAAACGTCTAACAACCGGATGGTTTGATTTGAACAGAAAACGTATTTTTAACCTGAATTATAAACTACAGAAAATATTATGGCAATAATTATTCGCCAATGGACCGAAGATGATTTACCCAACCTGGTAAAGTATGCCAACAATATAAATATTTGGAACAACCTGCGAAATTATTTTCCACACCCCTATACAGCAGAAGCCGGCAAAGAATGGCTGGCAAAAACAATTGGTGCAACACCGGTGGTAAATTTTGCCATTGATTTAGATGGAGAAGCAATTGGCGGCATTGGGCTGATACTTAATAGCGATGTATATATTATGTCTGCCGAAATGGGCTACTGGCTTGGCGAAGAACACTGGGGCAAGGGCATTGCTACAGAAGCTGTGCGGCAAATGGTTGAATACACGTTTTATTATTTTGATATCATCCGCCTGTATGCCGAAGTTTTTGAAACCAATAAATCTTCTATGAGGGTGCTGGAAAAAAATGGCTTTTATCTTGAAGGAGTGAGAAGAAAAGCCGTATTAAAAAACGGGGTATTAATGGATGATTACATATGGATAAAGTTGAGGCCCTGGTAAAATTAAAACCTCAGCATTTATACCATACGATCTAAAATATCGTCCGGTAAAAAATTCTTATCCTGCCCGTTTCAACAAATAAGCCGGACGAGGATGCATGCTTAGATGCTTACAATACCAATCAGGGAAATAAAAAATATGCTGAAGCGTTTAACGTTGTAAATATTTTTAAAGTTTTGCGAAGGATTCTTTTTGATGACACGTCTAAAATATAGTTTTTAAAAAGATAACCTTAGTTGCAACATTTTAATCAATTTAAAAAAATGATTTTCTTATTAAACTTGTATCCGGTTCAACAGTCATAAATGTTTTATAAGTTAAAAATATTTTACATTATAAAGCTTTACCTAACCACCACCTAAATAACCTTCCTATTTATTATGCGATTGAAAAAAAACATTGCCAGTAGTGAATCCGGTTTCATTTTTAATCCTGGTACCGGAGATTCCTTCTCTGCAAACCCTATTGCCGCCGAAATATTTTTACAATTAAAAGATGGCAATGCAGTAGCAGACATTAAAAAAAATATTCTTGCCAAATACGATGTAGATACCAATGTACTCGAAAAGGACTGGGACGATTTTAACGCACAATTAAGAGAAGCAAACCTGCTGGATATATAAACCAAAAATTTACTCAAAATCTTTATTGAATGGATGATAATAACCAACAGCTTGTAATAGCTGTAACGGGCTTGAACGCCATTGACAGTCCGGGCCCGGGAGTGGCTGTGATAAGGGCTTTAAGAGATGACTTGCCAAAAAATATCCGCATTATTGGCCTTGCGTACGAAACATTAGAGCCTGGTATTTACCTGCATGATATCGTAGATAAAACCTACCAGATTCCCTATCCATCTGCAGGCAGCGATGCGCTGTTGGCACGGTTGCAATATATCCATCAAAAAGAAAATATCAATGTACTGATCCCCAATTTTGATGCGGAGTTGTACAACTTTATTAAACTGGGGCCCGCATTAAAATCCATCGGTATTCAAACTTTTTTGCCTACGCAGCAACAGTTTGAAGCAAGGGATAAAATAAACCTTTACCAATTTGGCGTACAGCATGGATTGATGGTGCCGATGGACAAAATCATCTACAGCAGCAATGAGCTATTTAGTTGCGGCGAAGCCATGGGCTACCCGTTGGTGGTAAAAGGAAAATTTTATGATGCCATTGTAGCCAATACCCTGGAAGAAGCTCAAAAAGCATTTTACAAACTTGCTGCCAAGTGGGGCTTCCCGATAATTGTACAACAATTTATTGCCGGTACAGAAATTAATATTGCCGTGTTGGGCGATGGCAAAGGCAATGCCATCAGCGCAATACCCATGCGAAAATTATACATCACCGATAAAGGCAAAGCATGGGCGGGCATTACATTGCAAGATGAAACCCTGATACAGCTGGCACAAACATTTGTACAGGCCACCAATTGGAAAGGTGGTTGCGAACTGGAAATTATGCGTACCGCCAATGGCAGTCCTTATATTATGGAGATTAACCCCCGCTTTCCGGCATGGATTTATTTAACCGCCGGGGCCGGACAAAACCAGCCAGCAGCGCTGGTAAAAATGGCGATGGGGGAAACTGTTGAACCTTATAAGGATTATGCTGTTGGCAAAATGTTTATCCGCTATGCATGGGATCATATTACGGATGTGAGTGAGTTTCAGCAGATAAGTGGATATGGGGAAACAGCCTCCCCAACCCCTCCGAAGGAGGGGCTTTAAACACTGCGAACTAAGTGCAGCATTCCTAAATACGGCGGACAAAGCGGCACAAAGAACAAAAAGTACCAGTGAGTGACACAACGATGATGCCATGAAAAACCACTGCTAGTAACAACAAAAAATTATACAAACTACAGTTCTAAACTTTTTTAAATACCTACATTAAATGACAAAACTTGCATACGAACGGCCGCTGATTTTAAAAATGAATGCCGGCCTGATGAATAAATTTGGCACCCGTACCGAATACGAACCGGTTAAACAAATTGATGGTATGCCGGTAAAGCGATTGATTGAAACCTACGGCTCGCCTGTGTTTGTGATAAGCGAACGTACCATTCGCACAACTTATAGAAATGCACTTCGGTCTTTTACCACCCGCTATCCAAAAGTACAGTTTGCCTGGAGTTACAAAACAAATTACATTAATGCGGTGTGCAATATTTTTCACCAGGAAGGTAGCTGGGGAGAAGTGGTGAGTGGCTTTGAATATAGAAAAGCATTGGGCAACGGTGTGCCGGGCAATCAGATAATTTTTAATGGTCCGGAGAAAACAACCGAAGAACTGGAGCTTGCCATTAATAATGATTCGTTGATTCACATTGATCATTTTGAAGAGTTGTACCAACTGATTGACATCAGCGACCGGATGAATAAAAAACCAAGGGTTGCCATTCGGGTGAATATGGATACAGGCGTTTATCCTATGTGGGATCGCTTTGGATTTAATTACGAAAACGGCACGGCCTGGAGTGCGCTTACTAAAATAGTTGCTTCCGGAAAATTAAACCTTACCGGTTTGCATTGCCATATTGGAACGTACATGATGGTGACGAATGCGTACACAATTGCAGTAAATAAACTCTGCGATCTGGCTTGGAATTGTAAAACACAATTGAACACCGTTATTCAATACATAGATATGGGCGGCGGGTTTCCTACAGCCAACGATTTGCGTGGGGCTTACCTGCCGGCTAAAGACACCATTCCATCCATCGATGAATTTGCAGAAGCAATCACCAGTGCATTATTAAATTATGGGTTTTCAACAGCCGAGTTGCCGTTGCTGATTTTAGAAACAGGGCGGGCTTTAATTGACGAAGCTGGTTACCTGCTGGGCTCTGTTTTGGCCAACAAAAGATTGAGTGACGGGCGCCGGGCTACCATCATGGATTTTGGTGTAAATATTTTATTCACCTCCTTTTGGTACGAGCATAAAATTAGTCCGGCCCAGGATTTTACACACCATACCGAAGACACGGTGCTGTACGGTCCGCTATGTATGAACATTGATATTGTACGGCAAACCATTACGCTTCCATTGCTAAACCGGGGCGACCATGTAGTGGTGCATCGTGTGGGAGCTTACAATATGACGCAGTGGATGCAGTTTATACAAATGCGGCCCAATGTGGTGCTGATTGATGAAAAAGGGCAGGATCATTTAATAAGAAGCGCAGAAACGTTGGAGTATATAGAACAAATGGAGCGGATGCCGGAATATCTGGCCCCCAAACCCCCGAAGGGGGCTTAAAGGCAAGAGCCTGCGAATACAAGAACTTTGCTGATTAGCGTATGGTTAGGTAGAAATGCAGCCCCTCTGACTCCCTAAAGGGGACAACAAGGCAGGAGCTTTTGGATTAAGAAACACTTGCTATTATCGTACAATAAAAAACAAAAAGCAAAAGGGGAAGATTAAGTGTTTGGCATTGAGATAAAGCACCGTCCCTTCTCTTTTGGAGAAGGGAAAGAAGGATGAGGCCGGTATTGATTAAAGAACAAAAGAATATGTGGAAGAAAAAAAAGCATAGCAACAATTTAAAGCACAGCTCCTTTCCTTTTATGGAGGCAGCGGTAGCAAGTAGCTTTAAATATTTTGCAGTAGCCATACTCAATAGCTATGGCATGCTCTTCTTTTCTGTGAATAAAGTATTTGCCTTACTCATTTTACTGGTTTCATTTTTCACGCCTTTTACGGGAGCAAGCGGATTGGCTGCCTTGGTAGTAGCGCTGATAGTAGCGCTAGCGCTTGGGTTTGGAAAAGAGCAGGTACAAAAGGGTTTGCTTACTTACAGTGTGGTATTGTTTGGGCTGGGCTTTGGTTCCAATTTTGAGTTTGGTGCGGCCTTTGTTTTATTGTTGGTTATTGGTGCAATACTTACCTTGTTTTTGTCGGTAGCGCTCAATGCTATCCTCAATAAAAAAGGACTGCCTGCATTGTCGCTGGCATTTATTATCAGCACCGCTGTTATTATCGTTGCTTCAAAAAGTTTTGAAGGCATTGGACTTACGCAACGGCATATATACTGGTTTAACGAAGTGTATGCGTTAGGTGGAAAATCTTTGGTGAATTTAATTCAACAAATTGAAACCTGGCCAATGCAGGACTATGTCGCAGGCTTTTTTAAGAGTATGAGTGCCATTCTTTTCCAGGTAAATATTGCAGCAGGTATTGTACTATCGGTTGGGTTAATAATTTATTCACGTATAGCTTTTGTATTGATGGTACTGGGCTATACGGTGGCGTTATTATTTAGCTTTGCCATGGGCGGCTTTCAGCAAACCGACATGACCTACTACAATATGGGCACCAATTTTATGCTGGTATCACTTGCTTTAGGTGGCTTTTATTTAATCCCATCGCTGCGTTCTTTTTTATGGATTTTTATAACGGTGCCCATCGCTTTTTTACTGGTGATAGCAGTTGGCAGCATAACCTTAAAAATAGGTGTGCCGGTTTTCTCTTTACCATTTTGCCTGGTGGTGATTTTGTTTTTGTACATTCTGCAATTAAGAAAAATTCAACATAAACTGGTGCTAACGCCGCATCAATATTACAGTCCGGAACAAAATTTATACCGCTACTTAAATGGAAAAGAAAGGTTGCAGAGTAAATACTATTTTCACCTGTACCTGCCGGTAATGGGCGAATGGATGGTGAGCCAGGGTCATGATGGCAGCATTACCCACAAAGGCGACTGGAGCAAAGCACTCGATTTTGTATTGCTGGATAATGAAATGAAAACCTACGCCGCTCCCGGTAATGCAGCGGAACATTTTTACTGCTACAACAAGCCGGTACTGGCACCTGCAAATGGCATTGTGCAGGAAATAGTTGATCACATTGATGACAATGAAATTGGCAAAAACAACAGTACCCAAAACTGGGGTAATACCATTGTAATAAAACATGCTGAAGGGCTGTACACCAAACTATCTCACCTAAAAAAACAGGGCTTTAAAACTACCACAGGTGCGTATGTAAAACGGGGTGATATTATTGCAATGTGCGGTAACAGTGGCCGCTCTCCCGAACCTCATTTACACATGCAGGTGCAGGCCACGCCTTATATCGGATCTAAAACGTTAAACTACCCGCTGGCATATTTTAAAAGCAAAGCAAATAACCTTCTGGCATTAAAAAGCTTTACGGTGCCAACAGAAGGCAGCTTTGTCAGCAACCTGAGTGCCAATACACAATTGCAACAAGCATTTAATTTTCAACCCGGTTATTGCATCAAAGTAAGCGCCGAGGGATATGCAACGGAAGAGTGGGAAACACTCACCAGTTTTTACAACGAATCGTACCTGTATTGCAAGGAGCAAAATGCGTATGCCTATTTCAACAACAATGGCAGCATATTTTATTTCACCAATTATTTTGGGCCAAAAACAAGTTTGCTTTACCAGTTTTATTTATGTGCTTACACCGTTTTATTAAGTTCCGATAAGGACCTCGTTGTAAAAGATAGTTATCCCATCAATGTATTTGGATGGAGCCCCGTAAGATGGTTGCAGGATATTGTTTCGCCCTTTTATATTTTTATACAAATGAAATTTGAAAGCAGCGTGGCCTCATCGCAGGATGTGTTAAGCAGCGGCAGTGTGCAATACAGCAGCAAACAAACGCAACAATTATTTTGGTGGATAAAACAAAAAAGAACCTTTACACTGGAAGTAAATAACGGGCAGATACAATCATTCAGCAGTACAACCCACAACCTAAAACTATTAATACAATGCGTAGCAGAAAACTGATAACTATTTTACTATTGATATTGGTCGGTGGCTTAAAATCCTTTGGGCAACAAGCCCCCAGCTATGAGGAAGCCTCTGCAAAAAGCCTGGAACTCTACGAAAAAGCAGACTGGAAAGCACTGCTTGCCTATGGCAGAGAATATGTAACAGCATCCCCCGATTTTATTTTACTGCGGTTAAGAATGGGCTATGCCGCTTTTATGCTCAACATTTTTAGCGAGGCATTAAAGCAATACGACGCCGTGCTGGTAAAAGATTCCTACAACGAAACGGCCCATTACTACAGTTGGCTGTGCAGAAAATATTTAAACCAACCCGAACAGGCAGATGCACACCTGAAATATTTTTCAAAAGAATTAAAGGAAAAGGAAAAGTTCCAAAATTTTGCAGTAACCCAAGTAGGAACAGAAGTAAGTTACAAGCGTACAGAGCTTTCATCCAGGGGCGATGGCTTATATGCTAGGGTTGACCTGCACACCCGGCTGCTCCCCAATATAAACATGTACCAGGCAGTTGCTTTATTTAACCAAACCATTGCCGAACCAAAATTAACCGGCGTTGCCAACAACAAAAATATCGTCATCAACCAAAAAGAGTACTACAACAAAACCACCATCAACCTGCATAAAAAATGGCAGTTTGTAGCGGCCTATCATTACCTGTACACACCTTTTAATAATTACGTTTACAACAACCATATCGGTATGGCAGGTTTAAAATACAACAGTCATTATTTTACCCTGCAGGCAGATGCAATAGTGGGTAAGCTTACCGATACCAGCCTGCAGCAATACAATGCACAACTCGCCTTATACCCGTTGGGTAATCTCAATTTGTATAGTATTTCAACAGGTTCATTTAACAATAGAAATAATAAATCGTCCTTTAATTTTAAACAGGTACTTGGCGCCAAATTATCAAAGTTTTTATGGCTCGAAGGAAATGTAACGCTGGGCAGTTTTAGCAATTTTATGGAGAACGATGCCCTGTATGTTTACAATGCAATAGACCGCAATTTATTAAAGGCAGGTGCAACTGCTTATATCAGCCTTAGCCCCAAACTTACACTGCAGCTCGGTTACACGTTCGAGCAAAGAGAATTATATAAATCAATCAACATTTTTAATCAACATTCAATAACAGGAGGTTTATCATGCAAATTTTAAGACAATCAATTTTTATCGCCCTCATTTTATTGCTATCAGCAAATGCCAACGCTCAAAGCGATGCAGCCATGCAAAAGGTATTCAGCGACAGCTACACCCAAGAGTATTACAAAAAATATCCAGAGGCAATTGCCACACTTGCCAAAGTGTATAACGAAGACAGTTACGAACTAAACATGCGGCTTGGCTGGTTAAATTACCTGAATAAAAATTACACCCAATCGCAAAGCTATTACCAAAAAGCTGCCACACTAAAACCCTATTCTATCGAAGCAAAATTGGGTTTGGTAAAACCATTATCCACCATGGAAAGCTGGGATAAAGTATTGCAGCAGTACGAAGATATACTGAAGATAGACGCCCAAAACTATACTGCAAATTACTGGGCCGGCAATATTTACTACAACAGAAAAAAGTATGAAGCCGCAGCCAGGTTATTTGAAAAATTAGTAAATCTTTATCCATTTGATTATGATGCCAACCACATGCTGGCATGGAGTTATTTAAACATGGGAAAAAATAACGATGCTAAATTATTGTTTCAGGTAGCCTTGTTGATAAAGCCAGCAGATACATCTGCCACAGCAGGTTTGGCAAAAATTAAATAAGCGGCGTACATCGGTTGTTCAATGGAGAATGGTGAATGGGTTGTATCAAATATTGATGCTCCCTTCACCATTTTTTTATACCCAAACCCGGGTACAAGCAACCTGGATATCCACATCAGCTTGAAAAAAAATAATGGGCTGTCGGCATTAGTACCAACAGCAACTTCAGTACCGGCTATCCCCGTCCGAATGGCGAAGCCGGGCGGGCGTTACAAGTACTCACTCCGCTGCGCTGCGTTCAGTGCTTTCCACTACTATCCGGTCGAAGATCCCGCTTTTGCGGGGCATCCATTAAGCAGCGGTTTTTCAATGTGGCTTTAATTACGTTACGCAGTACAGCTTGGTTTGAATGAAACAATGAGCGAATTAAAGTCTTTCGTAAATAAGGATTACTTTAGGTGCTTTGCTGCAAGTTTTAGGAGTTGGTTGCGTAAATGCGGACGTTAGCGGTCATTCCACACGACACTATAACCATTAACTCTAAACAACCTTTAATCAAAACAAAGTGTATGGAAAAAGTAAAGATTTCTGAGTTCAAATTAATTGGACTTAAACTGAACAAAAAAACAGCAAATAAAGCCGGACAATCAAGTATCGATTGCGGAAACTTATGGCAGAAATTTGAAACCGAGAATTTTATCGAACGAATTCCAAATAAATTAAGTGATGAAATTTATGCAGTCTATTTTGACTATGAGGGTGATTACACCAACCCTTTTTCATATTTCATAGGGTGCAAAGTAAAAAAAGACACAGACATACCAAATGACATGGCAAGTTTAACCATATTTGAAGACGATTACACTAAGCTAATTGCTAAAGGTAAAATGCCAGACTGTGTTGCAAAATCATGGAAAAAAATATGGAGTTCAAAAATAGAAAGGGCATATAAATACGACTTTGAAATTTATGATGAACGAAGCAAAGATTGGAGTAATGCAGAAGTAGAAATATTTATTTCTTCTAACTAAACAAAACTAAGAATTGACGTCAGAAAAGAACAACGAACCACTTGCTCACTGTACTTTGGTTCGGGCTTGACGAAATTCTGTTGGGTTTTTAGTTGTTATCTTGTTCTTTTAAATCTTTATTGAGCAGCAGTTCCGGGCAGGACGAGCAATGAATTCCAGCTCTGCAAGCAAGCCCTATTCGTTGGCAGCCCCCTTATGGCACATTCAAGCTTTAAAAAGTTTATTATGAAAGATACAGAAAAAATTAAGGTTGCTTTGGAAAGATGCAAAAAGGCATTTACCCTGAAACCTGCAATGGGCAAAGATACTGCAGTTAGTAAAGTACGCATGGTAAATGGGCTAACTTGCGAAATAAATGAAGGAAACTGGAAGTTTTCTGTTGATATGCCCGAGGGGATTGGTGGTAACAATACAGCTCCTACACCCGGTGTATATGGAAGGGCAGCTCTGGGTTCTTGCCTTGCCATTGGCTACATGATGAAAGCTGCGGAATTAAGCATACCCATTAAAAATTTAGAAGTAGAAGTTCAAGCTGATTTTGATGATGGTGCTTTGTTAGGCACAGCAGATAAAAATATTCCTCCAGGTTATCTTGAAGTGCGATATACTATAACAATTGAAAGCGATGCACCAAAAGAAAAAATCATGCAGATGCTGGATGACGGGGATAAACACAGCCCCTATCTTGACGTGTTTTCGAGAGCGCAAAAATGTGTAAGAAAGATAAATATAATCACCACTAAAATTAATAATTAATGGAACCAGCCTTACAAAGACGTGTGCAGCGCTATGGATGGGATAAAGCTGCCGCTTATTACGAAAATTCATGGCAGCAACAACTGAAACCTGCGCATGACGCCTTGTTTGATTTTGCTAATATTCAACAAGGGCAAAAAATTATTGACATAGCCTGTGGCACAGGGCTTATAAGCTTTAGGGCTGCAGCAGCAACTGGCAACAAAGGATTTGTGCTGGGCACTGATATTTCGGACAAAATGGTTGAGATTGCAGATCATACATCGAAAGAAAATAGCATCAATAATATCAGGTTTGAAAGAATGGATGCTGAAGAATTAAAAGTTAATGATGAAGAATTTGATGTGGCTATTTGTGGCTTGGGGTTAATGTATGCGCCGAGTCCTGTAAATGCGTTGAAAGAAATGTATCGTGTTTTGAAAAAAGGAGGCATCTGTATTGCGGCTGTTTGGGGGAAGAGAGATAATTGTGGCTGGGCAGACATATTTGAGATTGTAGACAAACGGGTTTCATCGGAAGTATGCCCGATGTTCTTCAATTTAGGCAATGACAATGTGCTTGAAAAAAATTTAGAACTTGCTGGCTTTTCAACCGGGAAAATCAAGAAGATTCAATCCACCCTTGACTATAACTCAGATGAAACAGCATGTGCTGCCGCATTTGAAGGTGGACCGGTGGCATTAGCGTATTTTAAATTTCCTGGAAATGTACAAAAAGAAGCTTGCGAAGAATATCTTACTTCTATTGGAAAATATAAAACCGAGAATGGCTATTCTGTTCCCGGGGAATTTATAATAGGAGTGGGAATAAAGTAGCACGCCAAAGTTTTGTGGTAATTTAGGGGGGATGAAAATAATGAAATCAATAGAATTATTTATCAAAACTATTGAGCAAACATAATTGTGCAAAAGAAAAGCGAGCTGCCAACAAAAGGTTTGCCGCAAGGCTGGCGGACGTAATAACAATCGGCAGTTGTACTACTATCAGCTAATATCGGGCTTGTGCGAATTCTATTTGGCTTTTAGCTGTTAACTTCAACTTTATATTTTCAATCGGACTTTTGTTCCGGGCAGACGAGCGATGAATTCCCTGCCTTCGCAAATACTCGCCGTTGTTGGCTGCTATACAAAAACATCACTCAATGCAAAAAGTAATTGCGACATTTCTGCTCTGGTTCATTTTGACACAGACCTTTGGACAAACACAGAGAAAAGTATCAACATATTTGTTGACGCAATATAATAAAACACTTTATGAGAGAACAAAAGGTAACAATCCTTGGGGCGTTGGGCTTGGACTACAAATTTTTTTTAACCACCAGACAAAATTTAAACCAACAATCGAATTAACCGGAGACATTTATTTAGAAGATGACAAAGTTCTAAGACTAAATCCTGACGGGACAGTTCCAGCAAATTATAATGATGTTCGGGAGATGGTAAATCTTTTTGTTGGAACTTCTTTTAATCCGACAAAAAATATTTACTTATCGTTTGCAGCAGGACCAAGTTTTATTAGTGGACAGACAATGTTAGGAATAAAACCGTCATTTGGTTTTTACTTTTCTAAATCGCAAAAGTGGACAGGCAAAATTTCATACATCAATATTTTTAATCGGGACAAGACAACAAAAGCGGATTTTGGTTCTTTAAGTTTAGCAGTTGGACTTAAACTATTCTGACGTGTTCAGCAGCCAGCAAAAGTATGCTGCAAGGTGTGGCAAGGCGTTGTAATCTTCGGCTGTAGTTCGCTATCATCAGCAGCTCCGGGCAGAGCGAGCAATGAATTCCAGCACAGCAGAAAGCCTTTAAATTAGCAGTCATTATTTATTTCTCAATCAGTTTATAACATCCCAAAAATTCAGTTTTTTAATTAAAAAACAAGTTTATAAAATGAAAAAAACAACCTTTTTTTGGGCTTTCGGCTTTTGGGCCAGCCTTGCGTTATCACAGGTTACAAAGGTGGATTACAATGCACAACTTAAAATCATTGACTATTGGTTGAATGCACAACGAGATTTTGATAAGCTACCCGGCATATCGGTAGCCATTGTACAAGACCAGGATATTATTTTTAAGAAAGGATATGGCTATGCAGATGTGGCAAATAAAATTCCAATGAAACCCGAAACTATTGGCTCTATCTGCTCTATCTCCAAATTATTTACATCTGTGGGTGTTATGCAACTTTGGGAAAAAGGGAAATTGAGATTAGATGATTCATTAACCGCACTGTTGCCGGAGTATAAAATTAATCAGCAGTTTTCAGAATCAGTGCCTATTACGGTACGCTCAATGCTCACACATTCTTCTGGCATAACAAGGGATATCGGCGAAGGCTGGAATGGCCCCAATTTTAGTTTTATAACAACTGATGAATTGAAAAAGACCTTGTTAAATCTTCAAACCCTTTACCCCAGCTCTACCTATTTTCAGTATTCTAATTTAGCCATGAGTTTGTTGGGTGAAATAGTAGCTTCCAAATCGGGAACGCCCTATAAAAATTATGTGGAAGAAAATATTTTGAAGCCGATGAACCTGGGCAGCACACATCCTTACTTGCCCGAGAACTATTGGAAAACCGGAGAAATGGCAAAAGGTTATGGAGGACTTAACAGGCAAGGTGAAAGAAAACCACTTCCTTTCTTCAATCCGAATGCGCTAACACCCGCTGCAGGCTTTTCTTCTAATGTAATTGATTTAGCAAAATTTGCTTCCTGGCAGTTGAGGTTGCTGTCCAATTCAAAAGCAGAATTATTGCGGCCTTCTACTTTGAAAGAAATGCAAAGGATACAATGGACAAGCCCGGATAAGAAAATAACTTGGGGACTAGGCTTTTACATTCAATTCCAAACAAGTGGTATAACAACCATTGGTCACGATGGTAGCTGCCCTGGTTATGTAAGCTCAGTAATGATTGACCCTAAGAAAAAAATGGGCGTTACCTTATTGATAAATGCGGCCGCTGATGTGTACAAATACAGCGACCAAATATTCACGATACTGAATAAAGAATTTGATGAAGACAGCACCACCAAACAAATGGACTTTAGTGAATATGAAGGAAGATACGATGTAAGTGATTGGGGCGGAGAAGCAATTATAGTACCTGTAAAAGGAAAACTCATTGTAATGAATGTACCTACTAACGCAGCAGGCATCCACATGAGAGAATATAAATACATCAAGAAAGATGTGTTCCGGCTAATACGTGAAGATGATAAAACTTTAGGTGAAGAGCTGGTATTTGAAAGAGATGAAAAAGGGACAATTAAAAATATGCGTTCATTATTTTTTAAAAATAATAAAATAAACTAAGCTAATTAGTGAATGCTTTTTAAAACAACGAAAGCCTCGTAAAATTTATAGCTATCTCAATTATAACCTATAAGGCAATCGCACAAAAAATTATTGCTACCACATGTGGCTCAAGCAATGTTGCAGCTGTTGTAGTGCCACTTCCAAAATAGTTTGATTGAAAATCCACTAAAAATGGTTATTAAACAACAAGCTATTACGGAGTATTTAACCGAAGAAACGACCGTGCAGGTGTGATCAGGTAAGGCTATAGCACCACACCATCATCTACTAGCAGCGACAATCCACAAGGAGGACTCACAACCTTGCCCCACCAAAGTAGCTGCAATATTATCTCGCCGGTCGCTGTAAGCTATTCACCATTCTCCATTTCCTTATCTTGCGTGCAGATGATGCAGCAACAAAAACAAACCCCTCAGCAGGCCTTGGCAAAAATCAAGCAATACTGTGCTTACCAGGAACGATGCCACAGCGAAGTAAAAGAGCGGCTGTATGGTTATGGATTATTGAAAGTGGAAGTGGAAGAAATTCTCAGCAAACTAATTGAAGAAAATTACCTCAACGAAGAGCGCTTTTCCATTCAATTTGCAGGCGGAAAGTTCCGGATAAAACAATGGGGTAAAGTGAAGATTAAATACGAATTAAAGCAAAAATGGGTTAGTGATTATTGTATAAAAAAAGCGCTCTCGCTTATTGATAACGCCGAGTATTCCAAAACGTTATACAAATTAGCTGACCTCAAAATAAAAACACTCAAAAGCGAAAAGAATATTTTCATTAAAAAGAAAAAACTACAGGATCATTTATTATTGAAGGGATTTGAGCTAAATCTCGTAAAGGAAATTGTTGCTGATTTGTAAACTATTTATTGGATAATAAACACAGGTCATACTATTTCCCGGCCCCATAAAAAAGACGTTAAGAAAATTTGAATGTGTGGCGTTAAGAAATGAAATTTTTGTTACCGATGACAGGACATGCAATTTGCTTGTAAGTTGCACTAAAGCCCAGTCAATTACTGAAGTTGGAGCTAATTTCATTTTAGCCGAAGATTCAAATTTTTAGTCTTTTTTATGAAGCCCCGTCCAACTGGCGTCAGCCGGGCGGGCTTGATTTTTCTTGTTACTTCTTTGCATCAAGGCAAAGAAGTAAACAGAGTCTTTTTAAGACTGGTTAGGCTTTTGCGGCATAACGTAATTATTCTAACAATTTATTCAATTTTTTAAAGCATATAAACTGCAGAATATTGCTGTAAGTACAACAGGCAAATTCATCTTACAAATAACAAAACGGGTATGAAAAAAACTATTTACAACTGGCCTGCTGATACTACAGCACCCACCTGTGAAAAAAAACCGCATCAATTAATTGCCCACGAAGATACCATCACCGACGATTATTACTGGTTGAATGACTATTTTAAAAAAGGGCCCGATAGCAGCAAAGTGGTGGATTACCTGCTTGCCGAAAATCGCTATTTTGATACCATGATGGCAGGCACCCAACCCTTGCAGGAAGCGCTGTACACAGAGATGAAAGCAAGGATTAAAGAGAAAGATGAAAGTGTACCTGTTTTTAAAAACGGCTATTTTTATTATACCCGTGTGGTAGAAGGCAAAGATTATTTTGTGTATTGCAGAAAGAAAAATTCTCTTGCAGAGATGGAAGAAGTGTTGCTGGATGTAAATGCCATGGCCGAAGGTTATAGCTATTTTTCCGCAACAGGGTTTGCAGTAAGTATGGATAACAAACTGTTGGCTTACGGTGTTGATACCGTATCAAGAAGACAATATACGATCCATGTAAAAAACCTGGAAACGGGTGAAATATTGAAAGATGAAGTAGAGAACACAGAAGGAGATCCGGTGTGGAGCAATGACAATAAAACGTTTTTTTACAGCTCAAAAAATGCGGTAACCCTGCTGGCAGAAAAAATAAAAAAACATGAACTTGGTTGTGATGCAACTACAGACAAAACCGTGTTTGAAGAAAGTGATCAAACCAATTATATTGGAGTAAGTAAAACAAAATCAGACAAATTTATTGTTATCACCTCTCAGGGTACATTGAGTAGCGAAGAGCTGTGGCTGGATGCCAATAAACCAACGGATGCTTTCACCGTTTTTCAACCAAGGATAACAGGCGTTTTGTATGGAATAGATCATGCAGATGATACCTTCTTCATCAGAACAAATCTAAACGCAAAAAACTTTAAAATCGTTACCTGTACCGAAAATAACACAGACAGCAGCAACTGGAAAGAATATGTAGCGCACCAGACCGATGTGCTCATTCAAAGCTTTGATCTGTTCAAAAACTTTCTCGTTATCTCCGAAAGAAAAGACGGACTTACACAGGTTCATTTGCTAAACCGGAAAGATAACAGCAGCCATTTTCTTGCATTTGACGAACCTGCCTACCTGGCAAGTATTGCGAATGTACCCGATTACAATACAGATGTAATGCGGTTCAACTATACCTCCCTCACCACGCCCAATTCGGTGTATGATTACAATATGGTTACCAAAGAAAAAAAGCTGATAAAGCAGCAGGAAGTACTAGGCGGCTTTAATAAAACCGACTACAGCACCGAACGTTTATTTGCCACAGCAAAAGATGGCACCCGGGTACCCATTTCCATTGTTTATAAAAAAGGATTTGTAAAAGATGGCATTGCGCCTTTGTTGCTGTATGCATACGGCTCGTACGGCATATGTATAGATGCTGCTTTCAACAGTTCCAGGTTAAGTTTACTAAACCGTGGCTTTGCATTTGCCATTGCCCACATACGTGGCGGCGAAGATATGGGCAGGTATTGGTACGAAGACGGCAAAATGCTTAAAAAGAAAAACACCTTTAACGATTTTATTGATTGTGCTGAGTTCCTGTTGGTTAATAAATACAGCAGCTCCGCACACCTGTATATCAGCGGCGGAAGTGCAGGCGGTTTACTAATGGGAGCTGTTGTAAATATGCAGCCTCAACTGTTTAATGGAGTTGTTGCAGCAGTTCCATTTGTAGATGTAATAACCACCATGAGCGACCCAACTATTCCACTCACCACCAACGAATACGATGAGTGGGGCAATCCTGCCATCAAAGAAAATTATTTCTACATGAAATCATATTCTCCTTACAACAACGTTGAGAAAAAAGCCTACCCCCATATGCTCGTAACAACCGGTTTGCACGATAGCCAGGTGCAATATTTTGAGCCGGCTAAATGGGTGGCTAAATTAAGAGCGTATAAAACAGACTATAATATTTTATTGCTGCATACAGATATGGAAGTAGGACATGGCGGCGCCAGTGGCCGCTTTAAATCTTTAAAAGACACAGCAAGAAACTTTGCATTCTTTTTGGCTTTAGAAGGAATGGTAGAATAGTAGTCTCCGGTAAATTTTACTACACAAATTTTCTGTAAGTTTTTTTTGGAACCAGCATTTTAACTTTGTTCAGCTCCGGTTGTGTCACTCACTTGTACGGTATCTTTCCATGGCATCTTCCCTTCAAAATGCTACAGAATTATCGGCTCGTTTGTTACTTATTTATCATCAAAATTAATAGATACTTCTTCCGTTAACGGGTGCGCTTGACAGGTTAATATATAGCCCTTTTCAATTTCGTCCTTCTCCAAACCCCAGTTTACATCCATGCGTACTTTACCAGATACCAGCCTTGCTTTGCAGGTGCAGCATACACCGGCTTTGCAGGCAAAAGGCAGGTCAGCACCATGTTGCAGCGCTTCCACCAAAATAGAATTCCCGGTATAGTTTACATCAAAGGTCAAACTTCTTCCGTCTGTAGTTACAGAAACCCTGCTGCTTTTTTCGCTGGCAATATAGCCAGGTTCAATTGTTGAAGTGTTTTGCTTTTGACCCGGTGCCGTAAATAATTCAAAATGAATTTGGCCTTCATTTATACCTTGCTCTACTAAAAAATCTTTCACACAAAAAATCATTTCAGCCGGTCCACAAATAAAGAAATCATCGATAAAACTGTACCGTATAAGTTTAGATAGATTGGCTAGTTTTTCCTTGTTAATTCTGCCATTAAAAATTGCAGCGTCAGCATTTTCCCTGCTTAACAGGTTAATAAAGTTAAATCGGTTTACATACTTATTTTTTAAGCCTTCCAGCTCTTCTAAAAAAATGATTGAGTTAAAAGTTTTGTTGCTGTACAGCAACGTAAAGTTGCTTTCCGGTTCCGTTAAAAGGGTTGCTTTTATAATGGAAATAATCGGCGTAATACCACTACCCGCTGCAAAGGCTACATAATTTCTTTTATTTTCTTTTTTTAACGGCGTATAAAAATTTCCGGTAGGTGGTAACACGTCGATGGTCATTCCGGCTTTAAGAATATCATTTACATAAGTGCTGAAAATACCACCAGCAACTTTTTTTACAGCCACCGTTAATTCCTGCTCCTGTGGTGCACTGCAAATAGAATAAGAACGTCGTATTTCGGCTCCGTCAATAATGGTTTTAAGGGTAAGGTTTTGTCCTTGTATAAAACTAAATTCAGAAGCCAGTGCTTCAGGAACATCAAAAGTAAGCGTAACACAACCATCTGTTTGAGGTGTTATTTTTTTAATCATCAAAGAATGAAAGTGAATTGCCATACAATTATTTTATTATGCCATGTAATAGCAGGTTAACCATGTCGTTTTCCAGCTCTTGTCGAGAAATATTTTTTTTATTTCGTTGCCAAAACTCAAGCCCACGTACTGCTGAAAGTATCGTCAACACAGCAACGTAGGGATTAATGGGCTGTAGCTCCTTATTTTCAATTCCTGCAGTAATTAATTGTACGAGCCTTTTTTCGTAGTTACGACGGATGTTTAAAAAATCGCTGAGGTATGGTTCCTTTAAGTGTTTCCACTCATGATTGGCAACATATATTTCGTCAAAATTTTCAGCCATCATGCTGATGTGAAACCGGATGATTGTTTCTAATTTATGTACAATGGAATGATGGCTGTTAGCTATTTGTTCTATCTGTTCAATAAAAGTATTGCCAACCGTAAAACAGATGGACTGTAACAATTCACTTTTAGAACCAATGTGATTGTAAAGGCTGGGTGCTTCTACGCCCACCCGTTCTGCAAGATCTCTCATTGAAGAAGCCGAATAACTTTTCGATTTAAAAAGCATGGCGGCATGTTGTACAATTACAGCTTTTTTGGTGCCGTTATTTCTTGTTTTAATCTTTGCCATTATTTCAGCAAAACTAACGCTAATTAGTTTTTAAAATATTGGCTGAATTTGAAAGATAGTTTTTGGGGCCGCACAATTGGGGGAGTGTTATAAAGGGTATTTCCTTTTTGATGGTATGCAGCGTTCTAGTACTAAATCCGATACACAAAAAAGGCTTTTTTTACTTTTTAAAATACCAACGCAAGCTGCATATTGAGAAAAGCGTATGTCTCAATAACCTGAGGCAGTAACCCATAAATCTGTGAAAAAAATCAGCATTTTTTATTTGCAGGGTAAACATTACAAGGTAAACATCTAATAATCAACTACTAAAATTTTGTTCAAAAATATTGAATAGCTGGTGAAAAAATTACATTTATTCAATAAAGATATTATCTTTACATACGAAAAAGCCCCCGTTTTTTCACTTTCAACCTCCACTTATCATCCAATCTTCTTTCGAACAACCGGTAACAATTAATTTGTAAATAGTTTATTAAATATATTTTATCCTCAACTTTTTCTTGTGGTTTCAGAGGTAAGCAAGGCCGGAGATTTTTATCTCTGGCCATTATTTTTATACCTTATCGGAAATTAGTGAGTTATTTTTTTGTAAAAAAAGGCTATAAAAACAATTTAAGAAAACCGGTTTTTATAGCCTTTAAATTTTATTAAAACTGACCCTACTTTTTAACAGGAATTATTATATAGCTGTATGAATAGTTTTTGTAAGGCAGCCTGTATTTTTCCAGCGGCCACTCACTCCAGCTGTTAATACCACCTACACCCATTTGCTGCAAATCTATATCCAGGTGTACATTTTTATCTGGCTCCAATTCGCCACTATGTTCCTGCTTTTTTTGTGTACCGGCATATAACTGGGCTGGTGCGTAAGGCAATACATTTACATTAAGCAAGGTATCTGTAGCTGCTACCATAAAACCACTACCATCTTTACGGGTTATTTTTGCCCAGCGTATATCGGTTTTATTACCGCTCTCCTGTGGACGTATGTATGGGAAATACTGGTCTTTGATGGCACCTTTATATTCACCTACAAATGCAGCTGTTTTTCTGTCAAAATAATTTTCAACCGGGCCACGGCCATACCATTGTACATTAATAAAATCCACGGGTAATTTCAGGTGGTTGCCAAATTTAAACATCATACCATGCTTTCCTTTTACTGCCTTAAATGTATTGGAAACTTTTACGGCACCCTGCCCGTCAAATGCAAACTCCTGTGTTAATAATGCATCATTATCTAACAACGATTTTTCTATTGTAACAGTAAGCCATCCTACTTCATTTTGAGGAGCGGCCTGCATAGTTTTGAAACTGGCTTTTAAACCGGCATTTTTCCATTCTTCCAATTTAAACTGCAGCGATGCACCAAAATCGTTGTCGTTAGGAGGACGCCAGAAATTTATTTGCGGTCCAAAATTAAAAACTTCTTTGTTTCCCACTTTGTAGGCAATTAAATTCCCCGACTTATCAAACATGGCTTCAAAATTCTTATTCTTTAATTGAATGGAACCATTTGCCGCAGTTACCTGATTAATTTTTTGTGCAGAAGGATTATAAACAAAGTTGATTCTGTCGGTGAGTTTAAATTCATCCCAGGCCAGTGCTGTGTTGGCTTTTAACAAGCCTTCCTCATTTTTAGTAAAGGCAGTTACTCTTAAATAATATTCATCGTTATCTGCCGGCAACTGGTAAGGTATTTGAATTGTACTTGTTGCACCGGCGGCAATATTTATGGTTGCAATAGAATCAGTTGCTATTACTTTTCCTTGCTTTAGTAAGTGCCACTTGTAATAGAAATTATCCAGCGATTTAAAGAAATAGCTATTCTTAATTTCGAGAGTTTTTTTATCATCTCCCAACTTCATTTTTATATACTGATAAACTTTACGCACCTCGTAAGCATGCGGATTCCATGCACGTACCGGGTTTACCAGGCCATTGCATAAAAAGTTATTATCGCTGGGCGTACCCGGCGGGCCCCAATCGCCACCGTAGCCCCATACTTTTTTGCCATTCTTTTCAAGATACATTCCCTGGTCTACCCAATCCCAGATAAACCCTCCCTGTAAAGAAGGGTAGCTTTCAATTATATCCCAATAGTCTTTAAAATTACCATCGGTATTTCCCATAGCATGGGCATATTCGCACATGATTAAAGGCTTGGTTGGGTTTGATTTTGCATACTTTACCAGGTCGTCCGGAGATGGATACATCGGGCAGTATACATCGCTGTTCCATTCCAGCTCAGCTCTTTCGTAATGTATAGGTCTTGACGCATCCATTCCCTTTATTAAATGATACCCTTCGTAAAAATTATTGCCGTTGCCTGCTTCATTCCCCATGCTCCACATGATGATGCAGGGATTGTTTTTATCTCTTAATACCATTCGCTTCATGCGGATTAAATGAGCCTGCTCCCACACCGGGTCGTTGGCAAGTGTTTTATCCACATCATACCCCATACCATGCGATTCGATATTAGCTTCATCAATCATGTATAATCCATACTGATTACAGAGATCATACCAGTAAGCATCATCAGGATAATGGCTGTTGCGGACTGCATTGATGTTAAGCTTTTTCATTTCTGTAATATCCTGCAACATTCTTTCGTGGCTTAACACCTGGTTGGTAAATGGATCACTTTCGTGCCTGTTTACACCCTTTATGTAAATGGGTTTGCCATTCACCATCAGCTGGCCATTTTTCATTTCAACATTTCTAAATCCAATATGCTTGTTGATAGCTTCAACTACTGCATTATTCTCATCCAGCAGCGTTATTTGCAAGTTGTACAAAACAGGGGTTTCTGCAGTCCATGCCTTAGCTCCGCTAAAAGCATTTTCAAAATGCAATTCTGTTTTACTGCCCTTAATCCTTTTTAACCCGGCTGTTTTTTGCACGGTATCTATAACAACGGCGCCGTTAGCATCCGTTAATTTAATTTGAACAGCATAATTGTTGTGAGCGGCAGCGCTTTCGTTCCATGCCTGTACTTCCACCTGCAGGTTTCCATCTTTAAAATTATTGGTGAGGGATGGCTTTGCAAAAAAGTCGTACAAATGCACCAGCGGCCTTGCGTACAAATAGCAATCACGGGTAATACCACTCAGGCGCCACATATCCTGGCATTCAAGGTAGCTGCCATCCGTCCAGCGACGCACTTCAAGTGCAATTAAATTGTTTCCCTGTGTTACATAATTGGTTAAGTCAAACTCACTTTCCAGCTTACTGTCTTTGCCCAGCCCCACTTCTTTTCCATTTACATATAAGCGGAATGCAGATTTTACTGCACCCAAATGCAAGAACACCTTCATACCCTGCCATTGCACCGGCAATACAAAACTTTTGCGATAGCCTGCAGTTGGCTGGTCGATACTATCGGGGATATCCGGAGGGTTAGGATGTTTAGGAGAAAACTCATAAGGTATGTTGGTATAAATCGGAATGCCAAATCCCCTAAACTCCCAGTTAGCCGGCACTGGAAATTCGCCCCAACCAGTGGCATTATATTGCAAAGAATAAAAATCTTTTGGCAATAACGAAGGGCTTTTTACCCATAAGAATTTCCACATTCCATTGATGGATAAATAACGGGAAGATCTAGTGGTATCTCCTTTAGCGGCGAGTGCCTCATTTTCGTAAGGAAAGTAATTGGTACGCATGGGTAACCTGTTGATTTCCTGTACTGCGGGATTCTCAAACAATGGATCCAACTGTACCTGTGCAGCAACAGATACTGACATACAGACTGCTACAAAAGCAAGCAAAAAAATTTTCATACAGAAATTGTAAATGTTCGTGGAAAGCAATGGCGCTTTATTTAAAAATGAAAATAAACATTTAGTGATTACTAACTAAAATTAAGTGCTACTATTATTTTGTTTGATGAAAATAGTTAGTCGGTTTTTACCACAGAAATGTAAATGTCCATTAGTATCAAAACAATTTTACCAAAACTCCCGAGCCGTATTTTTCACGTTCACACTTGCGGATTGGTTAAAGTATAAATTACTTTGGGAATTTATTGTAATGGATTCAACTGCATTAAAATAAATTATTACTGCTATCAAAAAAATTGGCCATCAGTAAAAAATGTTGCAACTTGTTTAAACGATGAAACACATTATTGCTCTTAGTAAAGATAAAAAACTAAAAAAAATTATTGAACTGCAGGAGCCATACGTGCTACAAAAAAGAAAACAGGTATGGCTGCATTTGTGTGCCTCTATCATGAGCCAGCAGCTCAATACAAAAGTGGCGGAAGTAATTTATAAAAGATTTTTAAACCTTTATCCCAACACAAAACCAACATTACAACTGGTAATTGTTACCCCTTTAGAAACCCTTCGTGGTGTTGGCCTCAGCAATGCAAAAGCCAACTATGTAAAAAATGTGTGTACGTTTTTTATTGATGAAAAAATTACAGATGCCCGCATTGATAAAATGAGTAATGATGAATTAATAAGTTATTTATCACAAATAAAAGGAGTGGGACGATGGACAGTTGAAATGATACTGATGTTTACTCTTGGACGGGAAGATATATTTGCACTGGATGATTTGGGAATACAACAGAGTATGGCTAAGCTTTACAATTTAGATTTATCCAACAAAAAAATACTTAAAGAGAAGATGCTGTACCATTCGGCTAAATGGAGTCCTTACAGAACATACGCCTGCAGGTATTTATGGGGATGGAAGGATACCTCCATCCTCTAAAGGGGGGCAAGGCAAGTGGATAGTAAATGAAAAGAACTTTGTGTAAATGATAATTAAGAACTTTTGTAGAAGCAAATACTAAATAACGGAAGTTTTCTATCCTTCAATCCAACTTACAATTTCTTCTAAATATTTTTTATCGGTTTCATCAAAATCTTTCAGCAAAATACTATCCACATCCAGCACGCCGGCAACTACATTATTGCTGAAAAGCGGTACTACAATTTCTGATTTTGATAAACTGCTACAGGCAATATGACCAGGGAATTTTTCTACATCGGGCACTACCAATGAATTACCCTGTTGCCAGGCTGCGCCGCATACGCCACGGCCTTTTCGAATTCTGGTACAGGCAACCGGCCCCTGAAACGGCCCTAAAACCAATTCATCTTTTTTAACCAAATAGAACCCTACCCATAGCCAGCCAAATTGTTCTTTTAATGCACCGCAAATATTTGCAAGGTTAGCGATTAAATCAGGCTCGCCTTCCATCAACGCTTTTATCTGGGGTAGCAAAGTTCGATACTGCTCTTCCTTGGTGCCTTGTATTATAGATAGATCTTCTGCCATGATGATTGCTTATTTATTTGTTAGTGCAAAGATGCAAATAAGGATTCACGCAAAGAGGCAAAGAATCAAAGTTGTGTCGTTTACTTTGATTCTTTGCCACTTTATTTACTTTGCGTGAGGTATTAAAAGATTATTTTAAAAAATGCCTTCATATCTGCCCAACTTTTTTTGTCGGCTGCTTCATTGTATTCAATAGGCATACTGAATTTTTTCCCTACGGCTGTTGCATCAGGATTGGTAAATGCATGTGTAGCATTAGGATAAGCAATAAAAGTATAGGCCGCTTTTACCGAATCAAGGTTATGGCGGAATTTTTTCACTTCTTCATCGCTAACAAATTTATCAGCAGCGCCATGGCATACCAATATTTTTGCTTTTGTTGTACCTTTTGTAGCCGGTACTCCTGCCAGGCCGCCATGAAAACTAACCACCCCTTTAAAATCCATTCCCAGCTTTGCTGCAAACAGACTCATCGACCCTCCAAAGCAATAACCAATGCAGGCCATTTTAGTGGCATCTGCCTGCGGAAAATCTTTTACTTTGTTTACTGCTGCTTCAATTCTTTGTTTGGCCAATTGCGGATTGCCGTAAAAAGGACCAGCCAATTCACCGGCTTCTTTTGGATCGTTGCCTAATTTACCTTCTCCATAAAAATCAGCAGCAATGGCGATATAGCCTAAGGCTGCAAGCATATCTGCTCTTTTTCTTACGTACGTACCACAACCCCACCACTCTGGTATTACTATTATTACAGGGCGTTTCCCTTTTAGGCGGGCATTGTAGGCAACATAACCTTTTAGGCTGGTGCCATCGGCCGAAGTGTAAGTCACTTCTTCTCGTTTAACACCTGTTTTTGATTGTGCATTCACGCTGGCTATAGTTGTAAAAAAAAGTGCTGTAAATAATAAAATCGTTTTCATTTTTTTATAATTTTTGTAAAGTTAATATTCAAACATCTTATATGGATAACTTGTTCGGGTGCTTGGTTATTTTATTTCAATTTATACCTATTCACCTGCGGGCATTGATGGTTGTTTCTAAATACATAATCAAGTCGGCCCGTCTTAAATGCAGGATGGCCTTAAAAAATAGGCAAGAAAAAACCGCCACCAAAAAGCGGCGGTTATCGGTTATAAATTTATACATCAGCTAATCAACTTATTTATTTTATTGTCTTACCAGTTTCAATTCCTTAATTAAGTTTGTTGCACCGCCTAGCTTATCAATACACCAAAGTACATACCGGATATCTACGCAAATGGTGCGGTTTAAATCTTTATCAAAAGCAATTTTGTGGCTGAGTGCTTCGTAATTGCCATCAAATGCCAGCCCTAATAAATTACCGTTGGCATCTATTACCGGGCTACCGCTGTTGCCGCCCGTAATATCATTGGTCGTTATAAAAGTAACAACCAGGTCGCTTTTTCCTTTGTCAATGTACTGGCCGTAATCTTTATTTTTCATCAATTCAATTTGTTTGGCTGGCAAATCAAATTCATAATCGCCTGCCACATATTTTTCTAAAATTCCTTTTCCCGTGCAACTGTAATCGTAGATAACCCCGTCTCTTGGCTTGTAACTTTTTAAATTGCCAAAACTTACCCGCATGCTGAGGTTGGCATCGGGATACATTTTTAAAGCTGCAGCAGGATTCATTTCTTTAATACCTTTTAAATAACTACGGCCCAGCTCGGCATTTTTATTGATGAATGCTGTGTAAATGGGTGCATACTTAAGGGTATAATTCTTTACAAATCCAGCAGCATACATAAATGCCGGGTCGTTTTGTAATACGTTGGCATCCGGATTAGTAGCAAAGGCGTTCCATTTGGTGTCGTTCAGCAGCATTGTTTTATCAAACAAATCTTTTGCCCATTTTGCATAGGTGGCCTCCTCTTTTAAATCACCATAAGTAGCTTTTATTGCTTCATAAAAGCCAATAGGGTGCTGATTTTTATCAATTTCAGTGTAAAAAAGCCGGCACACTGCAGCAACAATTTTTTCATCGCTTGGTCTGTCTGCGCTTTCTACATAAGTTTTTCTTGCGGCAGTTGCAGCGGCTACTGATGATTTGATAACGGCAGAGGATGTGCCTGTTTTTATCAAATCAGCTTCCAACTTAATTAATGATGCTGCAAAAGCTGCCAACGAAGAACCAAAAATACCTTCATTAATGTATTGGCGATGTTTGCTGTAGGGCGTCCATGTTGCATAATTTTTTGCATAATCGGTAAACAAATTTTCATACGCAGGTTTGCCTTTTGCCCATGCTGCAAACTTTTCTTCGTACGCTTGCTTCTCCTCATAAGTATGAAACTTTTTTAACTGCTTTGTTTCGCCATCAAAAAATTTCCAATAATTGGCAACAGATGCATAGTTACTACCTAGCTTTAATTTTATGGCAGGGTCCTTTATCATTTGCTCATATATCAGCTTAAGCCTTACTGCTCTAAGGTTTACAAGGGAGGGATTTTCAATTTCGGTTTTTAGTTTTATGCCATAGCTTGTTTCGTATCGGTTGGTACTGCCGGGGTAGCCGTAAATCATAGCATAGTCGCCATCCTTAATTCCTTTAAGACTGATGGGTAAAAAATATTTGGGTTTAAAAGGCACATTGTCTTTACTAAAATCGGCAGGCTTACCATCTTTACCGGCATATATTCTGTAAACTGAAAAGTCACCTGTATGGCGGGGCCATTCCCAGTTATCGGTATCACCGCCAAACTTACCAACGCTTTCAGGAGGCACACCAACCAGGCGGATGTCTCTATATGTTTTATAAACATAAATCAGGTACTGGTTTCCTTTAAACATGCTGTAAATTTTTCCGTTTAGCCCATTTTCTTTATCCATCACTTTGTCCGTAATAGTCTTGAAAACATCCGGCATTTTCATTACTCTTGCTGTCCAGTCTAGGCCTTTTACCGCATCTTCTACTTCATTGGTTACATCAACTATTCTATCTAAAAACTGTACGGTAAGTTTACTTTGAATTTCCTGGTCTTTGCTCATGGCATAAAAGCCATTCCGTAAATAATTATGTTCTACCGTGCTGGCATTTGCGATAGCTTCATAACCGCAATGATGATTGGTAAAAACCAGCCCCTCGCTACTAACCACTTCCGCTGTACAACCCGTTCCAAAAAAGAGTATGGCATCTTTTAGCGATGATTTGTTAACGGAATAGAGTTGTTCTTTGGTGAGTTTTAATCCTTTTTTAACCATGTCATTGTATACTTGCTGACCAAGCAGCATCGGCAGCCACATGCCCTCATCAGCACTGGCTTTTAAGAGGCTGATGCATAGTACTGCCGAGACAAAAAATTTTTTCATATAGTATATCTTTTTAGTGTTCAAAACTACTTAATAATGATGACCTGCATTGTGATATCAATCATTTAAAAACAAATGAACAGTTTTTATTTGTTTGATAAATTAACTTATAAATACTGTAGGTAATTGGTCGATGAAAAGCCTCATTCATAAATTTGCAACAATCCTTGTTAGATCTGGGTTATTTTCCATTCCAACATTTTTCTATACTTGTTGGCAACAGTGATTTATCTTTGGCAAAGTCCAGCCACTACGAAATAACACAAACAATATCAAAAACATTTCGGTAACAAATTGTATAGAATGTCTATACTTGTCTGTTGCGGATAATTGAAAAAGCATATGGCCATATTTGATTTAAAACTTCCCAAAAGTATTGCCGCTGCACTTCACCTTAAAGTAAGGGATCCAAGAAGTTTGCAATTAAGGGTTCTTAAGAAGTTACTACGCAAAGCAAGATTCACCCAGTTTGGCCAGCAGTACCGGTTTGATGAAGTATTAATGAGTCGTCATCCTGGCAAAAAATTTCAACAATTGGTGCCATCCTACAATTACACCAAAATTTACAACGAGTGGTGGCACAAAGCCAAAGAAGGAATTCCGGATGTATGCTGGCCTGGTGTAATTAAATATTTTGCCCTTAGCAGTGGTACCAGCGATGCCACCAGCAAATTTATACCAATTACCAAAGACCTCATTAGAAGTAACACTATCACAAGTGTAAGGCAGTTAATCAGCCTTGCAAAATACGAGGATGTACCAAAAAGTGCAGTAGGTAAGGGTTGGCTGATGCTTGGCGGCAGCACTCAATTACAAAAAGGCCCCACCTATTATGCAGGCGACCTAAGCGGAATACAGCAAAAAAATATCCCATTCTGGTTTCAAGGTTTGGGATTGTACAAGCCAGGCAAAAAAATTGCGAAAGAAAAAGACTGGGAAAAAAAATTAGAAGAAATTGTTGAAAATGCCCCCCACTGGGACATTGGTTTTATAATGGGCGTACCAGCCTGGCTCCAATTGTGTATGGAAAAAATTATTGAGCGTCACCAGCTCAATAACATTCATGAAATATGGCCCAATCTTGCATTTTATGTGCATGGCGGTGTTGCAATGGAGCCATATAAAAAAGGATTTACAAAATTAATGGGTAAGCCAATTACCTATATTGAAACTTACCTGGCAAGCGAAGGTTTTCTTGCATACCAAAACCGCCAGGATGCAACTGGAATGCACCTTGCATTAAATGGCGGCATATTCTTTGAGTTTGTTCCCTTTGATGAATTCAATTTTGATACAGAAGGAAATATGGTTGACGAACCAGAAGCTTATATGATTCATGAAATAGAAGAGCAAAAGGAGTATGCGATATTAATAAGTACAAACGCTGGCGCCTGGCGCTATGCCATCGGCGACACAGTAAAACTGGTTGATAAAGAAAAAAGCGAAATTATTATTACAGGGCGTACCAAGCATTTTTTAAGTTTAGTAGGCGAGCACCTAAGTGTAGATAATATGAACAAAGCCATAGAAATGGTAAGTGAAGCGTTAAATATTTCAATCCCCGAATTTACAGTGGCTGGTATACCGCATCAAAATTTCTTTGCCCACCATTGGTATGTTGCTACAGATGATAACGTTAATGAAAAAGAATTAAGTGAATTAATTGATGGCAAATTAAAGGAACTAAATGACGATTATGAAGTAGAAAGAAAACATGCACTAAAAGAGGTGTTTGTTACCGTGCTTTCTGAAAAAACATTTATGGATTTTATGAAATCCAAAGGCAAGGAAGGAGGACAGCATAAATTTCCACGTGTGCTAAAAGGAAAGATGCTGGAAGATTGGAATAAATTTTTAAACCGTCAACTGGTAAGCTGATAAACCCCCACTATCTAAACCCACTTTTAAGATTGCATTTGAGTTGAAATTATTTATTTATTATTTCCTTTATTTTATTCATTTTCCCGAATACCGCTAATTTATAGTTTTTAAGAATTGAAAAATAACAGGGAACCGCTATATTTGAATACCTGAGGTGTTAGAACTGCCTGAAAATTTCATTTCAAAATACATAAATATGCATACAGGCGAACTGCTGCAATCTTTCCTACTATAAACCTGGATGAAAGGGCAGGTGATGACAATAGCTACAGAAGATATAAGCAGATGGTGCAGCAGAAACAGTAATAAATATTTTCTGTTACTGTTACCATTCTCCCTGCAAAAAATTTCTTTGCGCTGGTGCCGCTTACCTGAAGGTATCTTGTTGACTGATCGATATTCACCGGGCACAACATCAACGCCGTAGATATCTAACGATTAATAAATTGCACTAAAAATTATCGCCGTTTTTGTTAAAGCCCGTTACATTTAATCGTTACCTTTCTATCCTTAATTTTATAAATGGCCACACGCAATTATTTTTCTTATTTATTAAATCCGCTTGACCTGGTTCGTACCAAAAAAGTATTGCAGGTAAACCCTACCATAGCACCTGTAAGAATTGAACCGGAAGAGTTAAAAATATTTGTGTATGATTATGATGCTGCAAGCATAGAAGTAAAAGGATTAAAAAATGTGTCTGACTGTTTTATCTATTCGGATTCACCAAAAGCCACCTGGATAAATGTTGACGGATTACGTAAGGCGGACGTTGAAATTATCTGCGAACATTATGGTATCCACTACCTGATTGTAGAAGATATTTTAAGCCATGGCCAACGCCCAAAAATGGATGAATTAAACGGCATTGTATTCTGCGTACTCAGCATGCTTTATTTTAATGAAAAAGATTCTGCTGTAGAAACAGAACAAATCAGCATCATACTTGGAAAAAACTTTGTTATCAGTTTTCAGGAAGATGCCACCAGAGATGTGTTTAACCCATTGAGGGAAAGGCTTAAAGTAAATAATACAAAAGTTCGGCAGCAAGGCTCCGACTTTTTGTTTTATACATTAATTGATCTGATAGTTGATAATTACTTTGTAGTTATGGAAAAACTGGGCGATAAAATTGAAAACCTGGAAGAGGATATTGTGAGAAGCCCCAACACCCGGAGCCTTGCAAAAATAAATATGTTGCGAAAAGAAATGATTGTATTAAAAAGAAATGTTGGTCCTGTAAGAGAATTGGTTAGTGGAATATTGCGTAGCGAAAGTGAATTAATAGAGGAAAGAACTGAGAAGTATTTTAAAGATGTTTATGACCACATCATACAAGCCAATGAGCTTGCAGAAAACTACCGGGATATGATGATGAACCTGCATGACTTGTATTTAAGTAATGTTAATTTAAAAATGAATGAAGTAATGAAAGTAATGGCCATCGTAACCTGCCTGATGGCGCCGGCCACTGTAATTGGAGGCATTTTTGGAATGAACTTTGAAGCAATACCGCTGCTGCACAACAAATGGGGCTTTTTTATTTCCGTAGGATTGATGTTGTTTGTGCCACTGGCAATGATCAGCATTTTCGTAAGGCGGGGTTGGTTTAAGCTATAATCTTTCTTTTTTGCATTTTTATTTACACGGATTGCTTTCTAATTCCCATGTGTAATCTGGTATTTCCTAAAATATATTTCACCGTAATTGTGTATCTCAAATATTTAATATACTTTCAAGCTAGTTTTCATAGGGTACGGATTAAAAACGAACTGGGGTGTCTACCCCGGTTCTTTTATTTATCGCCAATTCAGTAAAATTTCTTTGCTGATTGTTTCACCTGATTTACCCGCTTAAGACGATATTAAATTAACTCACTGGAATGGCAATTGTAGCTTTATTATTAATAAATCGTTTTAATGAATCACCCGCATGAACAATAAAAAAAAACCTGATGTTGACGTTATAATGGATATTCTTAAAGAAACATTAAAGGCAAACCCCGCTGCTGCCTTTGTAGAAAGTTTGTTGTTTCAATACCAGGAAAGAGGGGGGCTTAGCAAGAAGCAATTGGAAGGGCTTCATAGCAAGGCTTCTAGAGTATCAACTATTGCACCCGGCAAATTAGCAACTCTGGAAGCTATCATTTTAAAAAGACCTACCAGGTATAAGTCAACAATGCCTGTGAATATTCCAGCCCCGGTAAAAGACACCGCTTGGGGAGATATAATAGAAGCCATACTGCAAAAATACCCACAGCATAAAAGAGTATTATTTTTAAAAGCCAGGTACGATAATAACGAATTGCTTTCTGCTATGGATAAAACAGAGCTGGAACGTTTTAAAAAAATATTGTTGTAAAACGCAAAAAAACCTGAACAATTGTCCAGGTTTGTATTCATGTTTTTTCAAAGGGAAAATCGATTATAATTGTTTTGCTGATTTTAACTAAATAAACCGCCTTTTTTCAATTGTGTTGTTCCCTCTCCAATCAGGAAACCATTTTGATATATCTGAACTTTATAACTACCCATTTGAAAACTGTTGCCGCCAGGTACAAAAGCAAAGGCTACATTTTTCTTTTTTGCAGTTTCTAACTCTACAGGCACTTTTGCAGTAAATGACTTTTCACCCTCCTCACGAGTTGTAAAAGTTCCGTTTCCTCCAACAGATGTTTGCATGGTTTTACCATCTGGTCCTGTAACTAGAACAAACAAGTCTGTGGTGCCATTTGCAGCAATGCGGTTATTTACATCAAAAGAAATTAATAGTTTGTCAATTCGCTTTGCAACAGTGGTTTCTTTTTCTTTACCGTTACCTTTTACATTAATGGGTTTAACGATAATATTTGAGGCATTCAAGGTAGATGCGATATCAACTTTTTTATCCAGCTCTTGCTTAGCAGTTGTAGTAGTTACAAGGTCTTGTGTTAGCTTTTCTTTGTCTTTTGTTAACACTACTTTGTCCTCGTTTAATACTTTATTTTCGTCTGTTAAACGTGCAATATCTGCTTCCATTCCGGTAATTTTTCCGTTAAGATCAGCAATTAATTTTTTTGCTCTTCCCAACTCTGCAGCTGTTGCATTTTTCTTATTTAATATACTGCGTATTTCAGCTTTTACCTTGGCAATTTCAGAACTTTTTTCTGTTAGCTTACCTTCCATACTTTTAGTTACAGTAGCCATAGAGTCAAGCCTGGCAAGGGATGCATCAAAATTGTTTTGTACGTCGCTTTTTTCATCAACTACTTTTGCAATCTGTACTTCTTTTTGTTGAATCTGTTCGGTTGATTTGTTTTTATCAACTACAGTATACGCTCCAAGGCCTATTACACATGCAGCTAACACACCTATAACAATGTTTTTGTATGGTGAATTGCTACTGTTAGCAGGCATTGTTTCTGTTTCAAAATTTGTTGTGCTCATAATAAATATTTTTATTGAATGAATAATAGTTTTTTAAACAGGGATATTGATAAATTATTTGGCGCCTTCACCTAACTAATTCTAAAACCGTGCCATTAAATTTTGAGAGGCAACCACCAAGTTGTCTTTGGCATTTTGTTAACTATTATAAAATAGCTTGTCATTAGCTTAAAATAAAAGGGAAAAAAATTATTGAAAAAACACGGGAATAGATCTAAAAAAAAATTCGGAGACGATAATTTATCGAAGGGTGCTCTTTAAACCTACCTTAAAATTAATGTACTTTCTGTTTTAAAAAAGTAAATATATCAGCTTAAAAAAAAGAAGTTAGTAAATGCTTGGGGGAACTAGTTTCTTTTAAATTGCCTTGGTTTTCCGGTTCCTTTTGAAGCGCTTTTAAAGGTTGATTGATTGGGCGTGTATGCAGGTGCTTCGCCAAACTGTGCAGGTACTTCGCCCTTAGGCACGGGCTTCCCTAGAAGCTTTTCAATTGCGGCAAGTTTTCGTTGTTCTTTTACGCTTACAAAAGTAATGGCCGATCCTTCTGCCGCTGCCCTTGCCGTGCGGCCTATGCGGTGAACATAATCTTCACCATCATGCGGTACATCGTAATTAATTACCAACCCGATATTATCTATATCAATACCCCGGCTTAGAATATCTGTTGCAACCAACACTTTTATCCGCCCACTTTTAAAATGCATTAATACCTCTTCCCGCTTTTCCTGCTCCAGATCGCTGTGTATTTCTTCTACCGCCAGATTCGTTCTTTTAAGTTCCCGGGTTAGTTGTTTTACACTGATTTTGCTACTACAAAAAACCAGGACAGAGTCAAAATTTTTAGCCAGTAATATATGTTTAACAAGAGGTATTTTCTGTGTATCATACACCATATAAGCCAGCTGTACTATTTTTTCATTAGGCTTACTGATAGAGATGTTTATTTCAACCGGCTGATGTAATATTTTCCTGGCAAGATCTCTTATTTTGTGTGGCATGGTAGCTGAGAAAAGCAGGTTTTGCCTTTGAGCAGGCAGTGCATTAATAATTCGCATAATATCGTCGTAAAAGCCCATATCCAGCATACGATCCGCTTCATCCAGCACCAGGTATTTTAACCCCTGCAATTTTACATAACCCATATTTATATGAGAAAGCATTTTGCCAGGTGTACAAACTACCACATCTGCTCCTGCGCTCAGGGCTTTTTTTTCCTGTACAAATGCATTACCATCTCCACCGCCATACACTGCAATAGAACTAACAGAGGTAAAATAAGAAAGGCCTTCCATGTGCTGTGCTATTTGTACCGCCAATTCTCTTGTGGGCACTATTATTAGGGCGGTAATACTATTGTGGTCAAAAGGAGCAGAAATAATATTATTAATCAAAGGAAGTAAAAATGCAGCCGTTTTACCGGTGCCGGTTTGTGCAGATGCTATTACATCTTTACCCGCTAATACAAACGGTATTACCTGTTCCTGCACCGGCGTGGCATCTTCGTAGCCAGATGCTTCAATACCCTCTACTAACCTGCTGTCGAATTCAAAATCTGTAAACTTCAAAATGTATTTTTTGTGGTAATCAAGATAAACTAACCCCTACAAATATAATCAGTTAATTGCGATGTTGGTGTGTTAGTATTAATGCCTTGCAATTGGGTGGAAAAGTAATCAAAACTACATGTTGGCAAATGCAATAATCGACCCTGGTTGTGTGTGAGACGATTTCAGGATCAAATCCATTAATTACACTACATACAAAATATCGTGATCGCAAGAGTTATTTCGGTGTAAATACAAGGGGTAAAATGTTAGTTATTTAAACCGGCGCTTTCCTGTTCTTCTACCAATTTATTATTTTTCCACCACCTAACACCAATAACACCCACAAGGGCAAAAGGTGCAAGCATTAAGTATAAGATACCACTGTTTAAGCCCTGTGCTGGCTTTTCGCCTAGTTGCTGGGCTGTTTTGGTACACATGGCACATTGGGCATTGGCATTACCGGCTAGGCAACAGCTTAAGATGATAATTGCAAATATTGAAATAACTTTTTTCATTTGATCATGTAAAGTTAGGTTGCTATTTATAAAGATGTTGTTTTGTTGAACAAAAAAAATCCCCCCGATAAAAGCCGGAGGGATATTAATTTAAAAGATATTATTTAAACTGCTTCAGCAGACATTGATTTGCTCACCCGCTTACGGTCATCTTCATTCAAAACAACTTTTCTCATACGGATATTCTTTGGTGTTACTTCAATACACTCATCTTGCTGAATGTACTCCATACACTCTTCCAGTGTCATCAAGATTTTTGGTGCTGCCTTAGAAGCATCATCCGATCCGCTTGCACGGTGGTTTGTTAATTTTTTAGGCTCCGTAGCATTTACTACCAAATCGCCTGGCTTAATATGTTCAGCTATTATTTGTCCTGCGTAAACATCTTGTCCCGGATCTACAAAGAAACGGCCTCTGTCCTGCAATTTGTCAATGGAGTAACCGGTGGTTTTTTCGGTAGTTTTACTTACCAACACACCATTGTTACGGCCGGGGATTGCACCTTTCCATGGCTTATACTCGTGAAAACGATGCGCCATTACAGCTTCTCCGGCTGTATTGGTAAGCATGTTGCTTCTTAACCCAATTAACCCTCTTGATGGAATATCAAATTCCAAATGCTGCATTTCACCTTTTGTTTCCATCACCAGCATCTCACCTTTCTTTTGTGTAACAAGGTCAATAACCCTTCCGCTAAATTCAGCCGGCACATCTACCACCAATATCTCATATGGCTCATTTTTAACGCCATCAATTTGTTTTACTAATACCTGTGGCTGACCAATGGTAAGTTCAAATCCTTCTCTGCGCATTGTTTCAATCAAAATACCCAAGTGAAGAATACCACGTCCAAATACATTAAAACTATCAGCACTATCACTATCTTCTACCCGTAGCGCCAGGTTTTTTTCTGTTTCTTTCAACAACCTGTCACGCAAATGGCGACTGGTCACAAATTTTCCTTCTTTACCAAAAAAAGGTGAGTTGTTGATACCAAACAACATGCTCATAGTTGGTTCATCCACACTTATCACAGGCAATGCTTCCATATTTTCAACATCCGAAATGGTATCACCAATGTTAAACGTTTCTAACCCCACCACTGCACAAATATCACCGGCAAAAACTTCCGTTGTTTTCTTTTTGCCCATTCCTTCAAACACGTACAGTTCTTTAATCTTCATTTTTTTGTTACCGCCATCTGCTTGTAACAAGGCAATTTGCTGGCCTTCTTTAATACTGCCACGGGCAACTTTACCTACAGCTATCCTTCCCAAAAAAGAAGAATAATCCAATGACGTAATTTGCATTTGAGTTGGTCCCTCGTTTACTTTAGGTTCCGGTACGTACTGCAAAATTGCATCCATTAAAGGGAAAATATTATCCGTTTCAGTAATGGAAGTATTCATCCAGCCGTTTTTACTGCTGCCATATATTGTAGGAAAATCCAATTGCTCTTCAGTTGCATCCAAGTTAAAAAATAATTCAAAAACTGCATCATGCACTTCATCCGGACGACAGTTAGCCTTATCTACTTTATTGATTACAACAATTGGATGAAGCCCAAGCGCCAGTGCTTTCTGCAACACAAAACGTGTTTGTGGCATGGGGCCTTCAAAAGCATCTACCAGCAATAAAACACCATCTGCCATTTTTAATACCCTTTCAACTTCACCACCAAAGTCACTGTGACCAGGCGTATCAATAACGTTAACTTTTACGCCTTTGTAGTTAACAGAAATATTTTTACTAAATATGGTAATACCACGTTCCCTTTCCAGGTCGTTGCTATCCATGATCAGTTCACCTGTTTCCTGATTATCCCGGAAAACCTGGGTGGCATGTAAAATTTTATCAACCAAGGTAGTTTTACCATGATCAACGTGGGCAATAATTGCGATGTTGCGAATGTTCATTTTTGTTTAGCTTTGAGCAACAGGCCTTGAGTTTAATGCGTTGCAAATTCTGCTAAGCCGCTTACTCACAGCCCGTAGCTGTTTTTAAGGGCGCAAAGGTAAGCTTTTTTGCCCGGACGGCAAGGTTAAAACTTAATTAACATTTGCCAGGGGTTATGCTGGGGGCACTTTTTAGGGTTTAAAAAACACGAAATTCAAATGAATACTATCAGAATAATTGGCAAAAGAAAACGTATTGCCATGGTTGCTCACGACAATAAAAAAAGGGATTTAATAGAATGGGCAGTACACAATTCAAAAGAACTGGCAAAACACGAGCTGATTGCTACAGGCACAACCGGAAAATTACTTGAGGAACAATTAGACCGGCCAGTTACAAAAATGCTGAGTGGCCCGCTCGGGGGCGACCAGCAAATTGGTGCTATGATAGCAGAAGGCAAAATTGACGTAATGGTATTTTTTTGGGACCCAATGCAAGCTCAGCCGCATGATAGCGATGTAAAAGCATTGCTAAGATTGGGAGTGGCCTGGAATATTTTACTTGCATGCGACAGAGCTACTGCAGATTTTATGTTTACATCACCCCTAATGCAACAGGAATATGAAACGATTATTCCGGATTATGATAGTTACCTGCATAGAAATGTAACCACATAGTTTTTTATCTTCTGAAGGAAAGCCATTTATACCCGAACGTAAATTTTTCTCTTATCTAAGAAATATCCACCCAGCCAGCAAAGCAGCATAAAACTTACAGCAAATAAAAGGGAGCCCAGGTAATCACCTGCGTAAATAAAAATATTTCTATAAATCCATTGATACAAGGAGAGTTTAGGCTCAACCCTAAAAAAGTACAACAAGGTTGCGGCCAGTTCGGACAATAAATAAATAAACAGCGGATTGCGGCCAAATACTTCAAAGAAGTACGTCCAGCTGGTTTGTTGCCTAAAGTTGATAATATAAATAATGATGGAAATAATGATACAATCCAGCCCTACAGTTTGCAACACAAAAGAGCTGGTCCAAAGCTTTTTGTTGATAGGAAAAATTAAATTCCAGCAATAGGCGGCAAAGAGTAATAATACACCTGTTAACAACAGTTTTGTTAAGCCCTCGTAGGTATTTCCTTTGTGCTGAATAAATTTTCCAACAGTAAAACCTGCTACTACATTGGCTATTGCAGGCATTGTACTCAGCAACCCTTCCGGATCAAAAGCCACGCCCTCGCCGTGGTACAGGTGGCTTTCGGGCAACAGCCATTTGTCGAGTATTTGCCCGGTATTGCCTTCCATACTTAACGGAGCAGATGGGTCGCCAAATGCATATAACAAAATCCAATAAGCAAATAATAACAAAATGCTGATATTTAATGCCGCTTTGGGTTTTAGATAATAAATCATCAGCGAAGCAATGCCATAACAAAGTGCAATTCGCTGCAAAACTCCAAAAACTCTAGTGTTGCTAAAAGGGGAAAATACTAATTGATTGTTTGCGTCCCATTTTACAAAAGGAAACCAATACATAAGATAGCCCAGCAAAAAGATGATGAAAGTTCTCTTTAAAATTTTCCATAACACCTGCTGTTGGTCCAGTTTTTCCCACCTGGCCATTACAAAACTCATAGCATTGCCAACTGCAAATAAAAAAGAGGGAAACACTAAATCGGTAGGTGTAAATCCGTCCCAATGCGCATGCAGCAAGGGCGAAAACGTAGTGGCACCATTACCTGGAGTATTTACTATAATCATCAGGCAAATGGTCATTCCCCTAAAAACATCAAGAGCGGTAAAGCGTTGGTTGGCAGCAGTCATTATACAGGTGGTTAAAGAAAAATCAAATTAGGTAATTTAATTGGAAAAACGTTTTGAAAATGGGTAACTATAAAAAATACCCTGGTGAAATTTGAATTGGATATTTATCAACCAAAAAATCAAGTTGCCAATCGGGTCATTTAAAAACCTTACGTTTTATTTAATTACTTCAACCGAAATGGCCCTTCCCATGCGGCCAATAATTATGATAAGAAAGTGGCAAAAGCACCATTTGGGATGGTGCAAGTTGTAATTTTACTGAGAGTTTAAATTGATGCTGAAAGAAAACGAGCATGGCATGGAAATAATTAAATTACATTGTTATCAAATAATATGAAAGAAGAAAAACTATTTCTGCCCAATATTGGCCTCTGTGTTTTATTGGATTTATTAGGCATGGTTACCTATTTTTTTCCTGGATTGGGGGAGTTTGTTGATATTGCCTGGGCACCCATTTCTGCTTACCTCTTTTTTAAAATGTTTGGCGGCAAACTTGGCAAGATTGGTAGTGTTTTGAATTTTTTGGAAGAAATTATTCCATTTACAGATGTCATCCCATCTTTTACCATTGCATGGTTTATTAGGAAACGGGAGATAGACAAGGTTGCAGGCAGAGAGATAGTAAAAATCAAATAGGTAACTATTAGATTAAATTTTTCAATTATTGAAGATGCAATTTCCTTTGCACAAAACCTCCTTCCGACAATCACTTTTATAAAGTAATTTGCATAAAAAAACTGTGCCGTTCAATCTTCAATCAACTTATTCACCAGCAGGCGATCAGCCGGATGCTATCCTTAAATTAACGGAAGCAATTAACGATGGTGAACAATACCAAACCCTGTTAGGGGTTACAGGTAGCGGTAAAACTTTTACCATTGCAAATGTTATACAAAATGTACAAAGGCCAACATTGGTACTTACACATAACAAAACGTTGGTAGCTCAATTGTATGGCGAATTCAAACAGTTTTTTCCCGACAATGCGGTAGGGTATTTTGTAAGTTATTACGACTATTATCAGCCGGAGGCCTACATGCCGGTAAGCAATACTTACATTGAAAAAGATTTAAGCATTAATGAAGAATTAGACAAACTTCGGCTGCAGGCAACGGCACAATTACTCAGTGGCCGCAGAGATATTATTGTTGTAGCAAGCGTAAGCTGCATCTACGGTATGGGTAACCCTACAGAATTTGAAAACGGTATCGTCCGCATTCAAAAAGGACAGGTAATTTCCCGCCAGGGATTTTTACATGCACTCGTAAATAGTTTGTACAGCCGCAGCCAGGGCGATTTTACACGAGGCACTTTCAGGGTAAAAGGAGATACGGTTGATATTAATCTTCCTTATGTGGATTTTGGCTACCGGATTACTTTTTTTGGAGATGAAATAGAAAGCATAGAAACATTGGAACTCAGCAGCAGCAAACGTATTGGGCTCGTAGACAATGCCGCTATTTTTCCTGCCAATTTATACCTGGCGCCTAAAGATATTATGCAGCAGGTAATTTATGAAATACAGGACGAAGCAGCAGCGCAGGTTGAATATTTTAAAGCATCCGGAAAATTTATAGAAGCACAACGTTTAAGCGAAAGAGTTAATTACGATTTAGAAATGATCAGGGAGCTGGGCTATTGCAATGGGATAGAAAACTATTCCCGCTTTTTCGACAGGCGAAAACCCGGCACCCGGCCATTCTGCTTACTCGATTATTTCCCGAAGGATTTTATTTGCATTTTAGATGAAAGCCACCAGACGGTGCCACAAATTAGTGGTATGTATGGCGGCGACAGAAGCAGAAAATTAATACTGGTAGATTATGGATTTCGGTTGCCCAGTGCATTAGACAACCGCCCCTTAAATTTTCATGAATTTGATAATATGGTTGGTCAAACAATTTTTGTAAGCGCTACTCCGGGAGATTATGAGTTGGAAAAAACCGGCGGGGTAGTAGTAGAGCAGGTGGTAAGGCCCACAGGGCTGCTTGATCCGCCGATTGAAGTACGCCCATCCATTAACCAGATTGATGATTTACTGGATGAAATAGATAAACGCATTACAAAAGGCGACCGGGTGCTGGTAACTACTTTAACCAAACGCATGGCGGAGGAGATGAACAAATATCTTCATCGCATTAATATAAAAAGCAAGTACATCCATAGCGAGGTAGATGCTTTGGAGAGAGTTGAAATATTAAGAGAATTACGTTTAGGAGTCATTGACGTTTTGGTGGGTGTAAATTTATTAAGAGAAGGATTGGACCTGCCGGAAGTTTCGTTGGTGGCAATATTAGACGCAGACAAGGAAGGCTTTTTACGCAATGAAAGAAGCCTTACCCAAACAGCCGGCAGGGCCGCCAGGAATGTAGATGGGCTGGTAATTTTTTATGCGGATAAAATGACCGAGAGCATGCAAAAAACCATCGACGAAACGCAGCGCCGCAGAGAAATACAGATTGCCTATAATATTGAACACAACATCACACCCAAAACCATTATCAAAAGCAAGGAACAAATTTTTGCCCAGGGCTCTGTGCTGGATGTAAAAGGCTACGACCCCAGCCGTCCATACGCTATTGGCGGTGATGAGGATATTATTACCGTAGCTGCAGAAGAGCAAGAGGAATATTTAACCATTCCAAAAATGGAAAAGAAAATTACCGGCACAAAAAAAGCCATGGAAAAAGCTGCCCGGGATTTGGATTTTATGGAGGCTGCCAGGTTAAGAGATGAAATGTTTAAATTACAAAAAGAGCTGGAAGAAATGAAGCGATAAAAAATTAATACAGATGCTGATTTTTTAATTCCCCTACAGCTTTGCCACAAACCCATTTGTATTTAAACCTTTTTCTTTATCAAAAAGAAAATTACTTATCTTTCCTATACATCTAAAAATATTTATTATGACCATCATTGCACTCTACAACCTTAAAGGCGGCGTAGGTAAAACTGCCAGTTGTGTAAACCTGGCTTATTTAGCAGCTGCCGATGGCTTTAAAACTATATTGTGGGATATTGATCCACAGGGTTCTTCCAGTTTTTATTATAAAGCAAAACCCAAAATGCACCCCGGCATTAAAAAACTAATTACAAAAGATGCAGACCTGGAGAGTGCAATCCTAAGCACAGATTTTGAATTGCTGGATGTGATACCTGCAGACTCCAATACAAAAAGCGCCGACATAATGCTGGAAGAAATGAAGGGTAATAAAAACAGGCTTAAAAGTGTATTGAAACAATTAGAAAAAGAATACGATTTTGCTTTTATTGATTGCCCCCCGGGTTTTAGTGCTTTAAGCGAAAACATATTTAATGCAGCAGATGTGGTGCTGATGCCGGTTATCCCCACCACGCTCTCTGTACGTACCTATAATATGGTAAAGGATTATTTTAAAGAAAAAGAACTGGATATAAAAAAAATGATGTGCTTTTTTACCATGGTAGATTTGCGTAAAAACCTTCACAACGAAATAATGGAACAGCTGCATAAAGACAGGCGCTTTTTCCAGAATTATGTCCCCTACCTAAGCGATGTTGAAAAAATGGGCATCCACAAAGCGCCCGTTATGGAATTTGCCAACAGCAGTTATGCAGCCCAATGTTACCGGGATTTATGGACAGAAATTAAGGAAGG
>JANYCA010000078.1 GCA_025360525.1 Chitinophagaceae bacterium
AGGGAAAAGGCGATGGAACACAAAAGCAAATCGGCTACCCGGCAAAAATCATTTGGATTAAAAATGACCTCTGAGCGGCTTGATGCTATCAACCATATTTATCAAACCAATACCGAAGTAAAAATTGTTGACCTTGTAGATACTGAAGGCAATGCCGCCGGCACTAAAGTAATTATTGAAATACCATTGTAAAAAAAATGCCTCCCTGCCCTCCAAAGGAGGGTTCTGGGCGTACTTCAATTTTTACACGCTATTGTAATTTGCAAAGGGTAAGCATGTAAATAATTATAACAGTATATATTTTGAAAAGCATTTCAAACTTAATGAACCAAGAACCCTCCTTTGGAGGGCAGGGAGGCCTTAAAGCAATCATCATAGATGATGAACCGGATTGTGTAAAACTATTGTCACTGCAACTAAAAATGTATTGCCCCAAGGTAGCTGTTGTAGCAGCATGTACATCCAGTACAGAAGGTCTGTTACAAATAAAAGAATTGCAGCCCGACATTGTTTTTATGGATATTGAAATGCCGATTATGAATGGATTTCAGCTTTTGGAAAAACTGGAGCAAATTAATTTTAGCCTGGTGTTTGTAACTGCCTACGATCAGTTTGCAGTAAAAGCGTTTCGGTTTAATGCATTGGATTATTTATTAAAACCCATTGATGGAAAAGACTTAACAAAGGCAGTAGAAAAAGCAATGCTTCAAAGGCCAGATCAGCAACAGCTTCGTTCACTAAAACAACAACTTCATGCCGGCGAAAAATTTCAACCTGATAAGATAGCCCTGCCTTATCAAAACGGCGTAATATTTACCGAAATAAAAAATGTATTGTACTGCGAAGCAGATAATAATTATACCCGGTTTTTTATTGCAGGCGGCCAGCAGTATCTGGTATCAAAAACATTGGGTGATATACAGGAAGTGCTGGAAGAAAGAAATTTTGTGAGGGTACACCGGCAATACCTTGTAAACTTAGATCAAATAAAAAAGTATGTACGGGGCGAAGGCAATTATTTGATCATGAACAACGATGAAAGTATACCTGTTGCAAGAAATAAAAAAGAAAAATTAATTGAACGTTTTGGGTGGTTATAAAAGCTTTCGCTTCAAAGAAAAACTAAATGGTTTGCATAGGCCATCAGTCTTGGGGTTTCAAATAGTATAAAGTTTCATGAACATTAATAATTCTGATAACTCAAAATTTATTTAAAAAAAAGGGGGCTAAATGTATAAATCATCGTCTATTAATCAGCCATCCCCTAAAATAAAAAAGCACTGCAATTATAAAATTACAGCGCTTTTTTTAAGTGCCCACGAAAGGAATAAATTGCCTTGTTTTAAACGGTTTTAGATTTATTCAAAAAGTATATCAAAGCTAATGCGGTATTGAATTTGAAACAATTTGAATAAAGTTTAATACCTTTGATGTAACCTAAAAACTGTCAGTTACATTGTCAGTACGTAGGAAAACACATTTTACAATGGCTGCAAAAATGAACCTAAATTTAGACAGATCTACGGCCAATAAGCCACAAACAATTTACCATTCTATACACTCCAAAGGCAAAAGATTTAGAATAAGTACCGGGCAATCTATTGAGCCAAAACACTGGGATAAAGCTAAACAACAAGTAAGCCGGACAAAATCAAATTTCGATTCTTATAACAAATTGCTCAATAAGCAACAAAATGATATTGAAAGGATAATAATAAATTTAGATTTAAGCGAAAAGCCATTAACTAAAGAAAATATTGTTATTCAATTAAGCTGGACAAACTCTATTGAGGTTAAAGATTTTAAACCATTATCATTATTTACAAAGTTTATTGAGGTGTACGGTTCCGATAAAGCAGAGCGAACCAAAAAAGGCTACAGTACCACTTTAAGCCATCTCACCAGGTACGAATTATCTACTTCATGTCAACTTACTTTCAAAGATTTTAATGAAGATTTTTACAAGCAATTCCGGGATTTTTTAGGAATGTTTGATAACTCCTTTGGGTTCCATGTAAAAAATGTAAAAACATTTCTTAATTGGGCAAGTGATAAAGGCTACAACGAATATTTTTTATTTCGTAAATGGAAAATTCCAAATGAAGACGGCAAAAGTCATTTTTTTTTAAGAAGTGCAGAGATTCAAATTTTAGCAAATACAGACTTTGACACCAGGTTAAACAAGGTTAGGGACCTGTTTTTAATTGGTTGTTATTCCGGTTTAAGGTACAGCGATATTTTAACGTTAAAGCCCGTTCATGTTGAAAATGGACTAATAACAAAAATTGCTAAAAAGACCAATGACTTTGTAAAAATTCCTATTATACCGGAGTTGCAAGACGTTTTAAATAAATACTGGAGCAACGAAAAACCATTACCACAGATAACAAATCAAAAGGGAAACGACTACCTAAAAGAAATAGGTAAAAAAGCGGGTTTAATAAGAAACTTCAACTACATACAAAAGAAGAATAAAACATCTACAGAAACCACTTTTAAGGCGTGGGAAATGATAACCTGGCATGTATCCAGGCACAGCTTTATTACAAACAGTATTCAATTTGGAGTTCCGCAAGATGTAGTGCGCCGAGTTGTTGGCCATAGTAGTTTTAAGACTTTAGAAAAGTACATACAAAACGATGATGACTTTAATAAAATTGAGATGATGAAAATAAGTAAAGGATATAAAAAATAAATTATGATTTCTGTCGAAGCAATAGAGGATTTTAAAAATGAATGTGAAATATTTTTGGGGAAATTTACAGTAGATTTTTCCGAATGCTATTACCTTACTGATAAGTACATTAATGAATTAAAAATTTGCAATTTCAAAGAAGTTACGCTTTTATACAAGAAGTATGGGTATAAAAAAATAACTAAAGAGCTATATGATTTATATGAACGCTATATGTGCATATTGCAAGCAAAAAATGAAGCTCAATTTTATTTCACCAAGTGTAGTTTTTTATACCCTCAATTATATTTACATGATTTAAAGGATAAAAGATTTTTTGATATAGAGTTTTATAATCTCACCAATGATTTTAAAGAGTTAATTATTTATTTCGATGATGAAATAGATAGAATTAAAAATAATGATGATTTTTATTTTTACACAAAAAAGATAGAGGGTAATTACCATAAACAAGATAACCCAATATGTAATAGTGAAATTGACAACACGCCGGCATGGAAAGATATGAAAAGGCAAACTCTAATGTTAGTTTTAAAAACTTTTGAAAAAACGTTTTTTACTCCAAATAATACTGCGATAGGAAAATCAATATCTTACCTCATTCCTGGGGAAATTAATTCTAAAACTATCGCAAATAAAGTTGGTAATAATGGTTATACAGAGTATGATAAAGAAGTTTTTGATTTGGCAATATCCAACTTGCAAACTGCTATTGAAGAGTTACAATTAAACAAGCCAAAGGAAAATAAATTGAAATAGAAAATAGCTATTATTTTAACAGTACACTCTTTCTCCCTGAAATTAGGCTAATAGTTCCCTTTATTCAAATTGTTTTAAATGTTTTCTTCGTGTTCTAAAACATAAAGACATGCAAACAATTGAATTATCATTACCACCCGACTTTTTTTTACAAGTTGAAGCTATTGTACGCAAAGTATTAACTGAAAAAAATGTTGATGGCGATACACTTTTAACAAGTGATGAAGTAATGAAGCTGTTTAAAGTAAGTACCACTACTTTACAAAATTGGCGTAACCAAAAAAAAATCCCATTTACTAGGAAAGGCAACAAAATTTATTACAGTAAGATTGAAATAATGCAATCGCTACAAAAAAGCGCCTAAATATTTTTTTAACTATCATTATTATTAACAACAAAATCCAAAAAAATGGACAATGAACAAGTAACTGGAACAAGTGCTACCAGTAGAAAAAAAGCACAAAAAGAAGCGACAGTAGAAGCGCAATTTGTTGTAAAAACAAAAGGTTACAATGAAACCTTTCGCACCGAAGCGGATGCGCAAAAACAGTATGACTTTTTAAAAAAACGTAGTGTTAAAAGTCAAGAGCCTATTAAAATTGAGTTATCCCGGAAAGATGAAAAGGGAAATTCAAAAGTATTAGAAAATGTAAGCATTGGCGGCGAATTTTTTAACTAAACGCTTACTCACTTTAAAGAGTGAATACAAAATTGTATTCACTCTTTTTTCTTTACAAAAATTAAATTTTTCTATTAAAAAATATTAGTTCATTTTTGAAGTGCCAAACAAGATTACAAATGATTTTCAATTCAAAAATTTATTCAAACTTATTTCCCGGTGAAAGGGTAGTCAATCCCTTTAACTTTCTCCTTATTTGGGGTCTTGTTTGGCACACCGGGAATTTTATTTTTTATGCCAAACAAGACACAAAATGCAACATCATTACAAGGTAATGGCGAAGCAACGTTAAGCCACGCAACGGCAGCAATCTCCACCTGTTTAATAATTGAGTTAAAAGGAACAAAGGAAGAAACTTTAGACAAACTGCAATCTATAATGCACGTACAGGTGAGCTATCTCATTAAGTGTATTGAATTAGGTACAGCAAGCGAAGACGAATTTATAGATGCGGCTATCAGCACCTATTTAGAAGCTCAATGTAAATACCATTATCTATCAAACAACCTTTTTTAATTTTTAAAAGAAATGCTGCATTGTATAATGCAGCATTTCTTTTAAATAAAAATTAGTAGTGCTACCATGTACAATGTATCTTTTTATAAAAACATTTTTGATACTGAAAGCAAAGAGCAAATAACTATTGACCAATTTTTAAAAGCGATAAAAAACGGTAAATACAAAAAAGCTATTGAAGCCATCAGACAGGCCACTACAAAAAAAGCACGTGGCGAACTTAAAAAACAACTGCCCAATATTACTGCATCAGGCACATTTACCAAACGCCAGGATAAAAACCTTATAGCCCATTCAGGGCTAAAGCAAATAGACATTGACCATGATGAAAATGTAGAGCTGGATCCAAACGAAGCTAAAAAGAAACTCATAACAGATCCTTTCACTTTTGCAGCATTTATAAGCCCATCAGGCAACGGATTAAAATTATTGGTACGTATTAGACCGCATGATGATAAAACCATTTATACAAGCCTTATAGCTTACTATAAGGACAATTTTAATTTACAGATAGACAAAGCATGTAGCAATGTAAGCAGGGGAATGGGTGTAAGCTATGACCCGGATTTGTACCACAACCCGGACAGTAAATTATTTGTGGCCACTCCTTCAACTAAACCAACATTTGAGCCAATAGCAGCCACCAGGATAAACGATAAAGCCAAAGAAGTAGAATTACTAATTGAAAAGATTGAAGCCAATAAAACCGATATAACGGGCAATTATGACCAATGGTTAAAAATTGGCTTTGCCTTAGCAAGTGAATTTGGTTTACCAGGCGAAACCTACTATCATAGGATAAGTTATTTTGGTACTACTTATGAAGCGGCTAAATGTACAAAGCAATATAAAGACTGTTGCAAGGCAAATAAAAAAGGTATTGCCATTGCAACGCTGTTTTCCATTGCTAAAAATTCAGGTGTATTAGTTTATGAAAGTGGCGGCCTGGAATTTAAAAAACCGATAGCGGCGGCGGATCATGCGCCACTTGCCAAAGATGCACCCTCAAATAATGAAAATAAGGCATCAAAAATAAAAACTGAAATAATTTTTTACACTCCAATTTTTAAAGCAGATGATAACGGAGACAAGGTTTTAAAAGACATAAAAATTAACTATGTAAAATTTAATGAACTGCTTTACTCATTCGGGTTTAGACGCTATGATATAGACAAAGATTTTATTTACATTCAGCTAAAGGATAAGGTAATAAAAGAAGTAACTGTATTGCAAATACAGGATTGTTTTTTTGCCTACTTAGAGAAATTACCAGTACAATTAACGCCTGAAATAAACAAGCAGAGTTTAAAAGAAAAAATGTATAATAATCCGAAAAATTATTTTTGTGATAACCGTCTATCCCTGCTTATAAACAAAGAAGAAATTATTTTTAATTCAGATACTAAGACAGAATGTTTTATTTATTACCAAAATGGTTTTGTACGGTGTGACTTGGATAAATGGGAGATGCAGCCCTACAGCAAATTAGGCGGGTACATTTGGCAAAACCAAATAATAAAAAGGGATTTTAGTTTTATGGAAGTTAGTCAAATTGAAATTAAAAATTTAAGTGTTTACGCTCAATTTCTATACAATGTAAGTGGCAAAGTTGAAAACAGATATTTAAGCCTTTGTAGCTTAATTGGCTACCTATTGCACAGCTATACAGATGTAAAAATGAAAGCTGTTATACTTACAGATAGCCGGGTAAGTGAAGAAGCAAACGGAAGGACGGGAAAAACACTTTTTGGGCAAACGTTGAAGCACATTAAAAAACTAACCCAAATTAATGGTAAAGATTTTGACGCAACAAACCGTTATAAATACCAGGAAGCTAATTTAGATACTCAAATTGTTTTCCTGAATGATGTTAGAAGCAATTTTAGGTTTGAAACTTTATATAATGACATTACAGAGGGAATAACTGTTGAAAAGAAAAATCAAACTCCTTTTAGCCTTAAAAGTAAAATGTGTATTACTACCAATAAAACTATTTCAATAGAAGGCAGTAGTTCAAAAGATAGATGTATTGAATTTGAATTTGCAAATCATTACAATGAAAAATACAGCCCAGAAAATGAATTTAAACAGCGTTTCTTTTCCGATTGGGATAAAACAGCATGGCAGCAATTTGATAATTTTATGATGTTTTGCGTTTGTGTTTATTTAGGAAATGGAATTATTGAGCCGCAAAATATTAACCTGGGAAAAAGGAAATTATTAGACCAAACACACAGCTATTTTTTAGAGTTTATGTATGAGAAAATAAACAAAGGTGAAATAGTTGCAAACAAGGAAATTCATAAACAGGAATTACACGAAAAATTTTTAAACGAATGCCCGGATTTGAAAGATGATAAGTATAAAAAAAGGCTTGAAACTTTTACAACCTGGATAAAGATTTTTGCTAAGTATTCCGGGCTATTTTCGGAAATAGTTATTGAGCGTAAAAGCGGCGAAAAAAGATTTTTTACATTCGGCAGCAAATAAAAATAATATGGGTATGCCTATATTTTACCTTTTTGAGCGTCCTATGCGTCCTAAATACAAAAAAGATAATAGAATAAAGGGTTTCAAGGCAAAAAAAGTAGGACGCTCCCCCCTATTTTGAGCGTCCACCGAGCGTCCTATGCGTCCACATTTCAAAAAATAAATTAAAAGTAGGACGCTCAAAATTGAATTTGGACGCTCGAAAAAATAAAAAAATTGGGTGAGCGACCAATATAACACATTGATAAACTGTCATTTATAAGAATTTGGACGCTTGGACGCTCGATTTGCCTAAATATAGCCATACCCAATTATTTACCAGTAAATTATTCACTAACATAAAAATTAACAACAATGAAAAACAAATCAAAAACACAAAAAATAATTGAATCAGAAATTGAAAAAGAGATTGAAAAAATAGAAGATCAAACAGAATATTCAAATGATTGTGAAAATATACAATCATGTGCTTATTCACTTGATTGTATAGACTCTTTTGATGCCTTACTAATGCCACCAGGTACACAAGAAAGATTTAATAAAATGAAGGAAAAAATAATTTCCATACTTGAAGTTTCCATCAACAATATTTATGATGAATTATTCATTGATGAAATAAATACTAACAAATGAAACAATTCATGTTAACAGGCTATAGTGAATATAATGGCGAATATCAATTGGTTTTAGGCAATAGAAGCATTACATCATTTCCAAGTAAAAGAAAAGTACTTGCATTCATAGCAGAAACAAACAGATTTTTAAACAAATTATTAATTGAATCCAATCTTTTATTTTCAAGCTTATTTGCTGAATATAGAAATGCCTGGTTAAGTACAATGAATTTTAAATGTGGCAATAGAACTAATTATTTAGATACTGAAAGAAAAATGGAAAAAAATATTTTGGATATAATGGATCAATTTAATCGTGTAGCAAATACTTACAATGGAAGTTCACAAGGTTGTTATTCATTTAAACATTTACAGAATATTTGTTTTTATATGATTGACCTAACAAATATTTTAATTCATTTACAGAAAAAAAGCAACCACATAGTAAATTATCACAATCTTGAAATATTAAAAGACAGGTTGATTTTTATACAAAATAAGCTAACAAATTACCCTGAAACTTTGCCTAAAGATGCTTTGAAAATTCATAGAAATTAAGCAGTTGTATTATTTTCTATTATATCTCTTTTATCCTTTATTCTAAAATTACCCAAATGAAATTCATTTTGAAATTGAGAAAATTGCCGTCCAACTGGATGGCTTTCTTTTTTTAAATTCATCATAAATTCGTCTGTAACTATATTAATGACAAACTCATTAATGAAATAAATATTTTCATTTTCATTATTATTTTTTGTGGCAAAACAGTAGGAAACAAAATCTACATTGAAATATTCCGGGTTTTGCTTTATAAAAATTTTATAATCCTCCAAATAAAAAATCTTTTTTTTATCTAACTTTTCAAAATTACCACCAGCTTCAACATTTCTTTTATTGTTATACCCTTGCTGTTTGCAACTATTTGAACAGTAGATTTTACCCCTTCTAAATGGAAAAGGTTTGCTGCATACTATACACTTTATATTATCCATAACGTAATATTTACTTTTAATTTACTGAATTTCTTACTGTTTGTTACTTTAAAAATTACTATTTGTTACTCAAAAATAACTTAAAATAACCGTTAAAAAAACTGAATTAGTATATAGTAATAGCAGCAAAAATATTGTTTGCACACAAAGCATTTAAGCACTTATTGTCTATACAGACAACAACTAAAGAAGATGTAAAGCAATAATTATATTATACAGTTGTGGTAAAATTTACCTCAACTGTAACAAAATTGACTATAGTTTAAGATAAAACACTATGTAATTTGCAGGCCGCCGGGAATACTTAGAAAATTGAATTTGGAGTATATAAAAATAGCGTGGGCAATTGCTCACGCTATAAAATTTTGCAGGTGCGGTAGGAGGACAGACATTACCCTTTTTACAGTTTTGGATGACAAACTCCCCAAAACCCCTGCCTGGCTTAAACACCGTTCTTTCAGTTAAGAGTACTAAGCAATAAAAGCGATGTAAATGTACAATGAAATTTTATTTATCAGTTAGTAAAGATCAGTTAGTATAAAACTGTCAGTAAAACTGTCAGTAAAACTGTCAGTAGCAACATAAAGAAAACGGCTGAAAACCAATACTGTATTGAGTTTCAGCCGTTTTATAAAGTGCCCACGAAAGGAATCGAACCTTCACACCCTTGCGAATGGCAGATTTTGAGTCTGCTGCGTCTACCAATTCCGCCACATGGGCAACGTCTTGAACTTTAAATACAAAGCCTAACTTCTTTAGGCGAATGCAATATTACGCTATCCATCCAATCTCTCCAAAATACGTTGTACATATTTTTTCTTGAAGTAATAAGCTTTCACTTTCTGCAGCGATTCAGGGCTGGTACTGTCATTGTAATGCTCAATAATATCTTTTACTTCGTCATACAAACCAGCTTCAATTTCATTGATAGCCGTTGCAGAATCAGCAGATAAATTTTCATTTAAATCCATCATTTCCATCAAAAAATCCGGCGGTAGCTGATACTTTTCATCCGCTGCCAGCAAGCCTTTCAGCTCTAATACATATTTGATGGTTTCATCCTGGTTTTGCAACAATTTCAGTGCCTTGTTGATAGAAGATGATTTTTCTAATGCAGTTGCCTGGCCTTCTTCATCGGCCTGTGTAAAAAAATCGGGATGGCACTTTTTCTGGAGCTCAAAATATTTTTTTGCCAGCTGGCTTTTGTCCACTTTAAGCGAAATAGGTAATTCAAATAATTCAAAATAATTCATGTGTCTGGTTTTCAATTTTCAATTTGCAAATTAGTGATAACTTGCCGCCTCAAAAACGATTGATGCTTAAAATAGCTTTAATAAGAGAAGAAAAAATTCCTGCAGATAACAGGGTGGCGCTTACACCGCCACAATGCAGGTGGTTGCATAAAAATTTTCCACAAATAAAAGTGATTGTTCAACATTCCGACATTCGTTGTTTTACGGATAAAGAGTACGAGAGGGGAGGGGTAGAAGTGCGTGAAGATATCAGCGATTGTGATGTGATGCTGGGTATTAAAGAAGTGCCTAAAGAAAAACTGATTCCCGAAAAGCAATACCTTTTTTTTTCACACACAAAAAAAATGCAGGCGCATAACCAACTGCTGTTTAAAGAAATTCTTAAAAAGAAAATTACCCTGATTGATTATGAGTGCCTGGTACATGACGATGGTCAGCGGGTATTGGGATTTGGTTTTTTTGCAGGTATTGTAGGTGCCCACAATGGCATGATGGCATATGGAGACAGAACCGGTCTTTTCAATTTAAGCAGTGTTTATTCCAACAAAGATTACAGGCATTTAATTCATACCTATTTTGGTTTAAAAGTCCCCAATATAAAGGTGGCGGTTACCGGCAGTGGGCGTGTAGCGCATGGTGTGCTGGAAGTAATGAACCTGATGGGCATTACCGAAGTAGAACCCGATGAATACCTGGAAAGAAAATTTTCTTACCCGGTATATGTACAGCTAAAGGGAGGCGATTTGTATACACATAAAGAGTTAAAGACTTACAAACGGGAACATTTTCATCAGTTTCCGGAGCAATACCGAAGCAGGTTTTTACCGTATACAAAATGCACAGATGTTTTGATGAACGGAATTTACTGGACAGAAAATGTACCCCGGCTTTTTGAAACAGGCGATGTGGATGAAACTTTTTCTATTCAAACAATTGCTGATATTACAGATGATGAACATGGCTCCATCCCCATCAACCTTGGCGATCAAACCATTCAAAATCCTGTGTATGGAGTTGATAAAATTAGCAAAGAAAAAACCGCCCCTTACCAGCCAGGTAGCATTGATATTATGGCAGTGGGGAATCTTCCCAACGAACTGCCTAGAGACGCCAGCCAGTACTTTGGTGAACAGCTGATAAAATATGTGCTGGAAGATTTGGTTAAAGGAGAAAGTGATATGATAACAAGGGCAACGCTTACACACCAGGGGAAAATTACCGAGCCTTTCTTTTATATGAAGGGGTACGGCGGGGAATAATTTTTCACCTCACCCCCAGCCCCTCTTCAAAGCCCGCCCGGCCAAGCCATTCGGACGGGGCAGAGGGGAGCTTGACCCTGCTAACGCTGCCTCATTTATTTTTGCCATTTTATTTTTTTCTTTCCGTCATTTTTATGAGACTACTTTAAATGCAGCGAATATTTAACTATGGGCATATTCAACCTAATTTCTTTTTACAAAAACAAGTAGTAATCTTTCAGTAAACCGACGAAGGCTTCTGTATAATTATTTGTTTCATCTTTAATGATGATTTCCTCGTTACTTACTATTTTTTGCTGTCTCTCGAAAAGCAATATCGCCCTGAAGTAATCATGCCCGGAGGTTTGTTTTATCAATACTTTTTTACTAAGGTAAAGAGCAGATTTTGCAGCTGCTTCTATAAAAAAATCCGTTCGGTGGTAGGGCAGTAATATTGCAAAATATCCATCCTGCTGCAGGGTTTTGTCAACAACCTGCAATAGCTGTTGCAGTGTTAAAGTGGTATCATGCTTGGCGGCATTTTTATTGCTGATACTACTTTTTAAATCGCCTTCAAAAAAAGGTGGATTGCTGATGATGCAATCGTATTTTTTATTGGTATCAAAAGCATTTATGTCGGTATTAATTATACTGATCTTATCGCTCCAAGGCGATTGATATATGTTTTCTTTAGCCTGCTCAAAAGCTGCTTTATCAATTTCTACAGCATCTATAAAGGCGCTTGTTTTTTGTGCAAGCGTTAAACTTAATAAGCCCGTACCGGTGCCAATATCAAGGCAACTTTGTAAATGATTATTTGCAGCAAGTTCATTCGCAACCCATGCACCAAAAAGGCAAGCATCGGTACAAACTTTCATGGCACAGTTATCTTGGTGGATGGTGAATTGTTTAAACTGGAAGTAGGTATTGGCCATAATAAAAACGTTACCAGGCAGCCCTTGCTGATGGGACAGTATAGAGTGATACAAAATCTTTATTCAAATATTTGTAATAAGCTGTAATGGCAATCATGGCTGCATTATCGGTACAATATTCAAATGCAGGAATATACGTTTTCCATCCAAGGGCTACACCCGTTTCCTTTAACGCCATACGCAACCCATTATTAGCACTTACGCCACCAGCAATGCAAACGTTTTTAATGCCTGTTTCTTTGGCTGCCTTTTTTAATTTATTCATTAAAATACTCACAATTCTGTCCTGTATGGAACCACAGATATCTGCCAGGTTCTCATCAATAAAAGCTTGCCTTTCTTCTTCAGTTGCGGTAAAAGATGCTTTAAAAACGTTACTGGTGCCGGCATTTTTCAAAAAGTATAAGATGGAAGTTTTAAGCCCACTAAAGCTAAAGTTGTAGCCCGGTATCTGCGGCTCCGGAAACGAAAATCGTTTTGGATTTCCACTAGTGGCATATCGATCAATTAATGGTCCGCCGGGGTAGGGTAGTCCAAGTAGTTTAGCGCTTTTATCAAATGCTTCTCCTGCAGCATCATCAATGGTTTCGCCAATTACTTTCATTTGCAAGGGTGATTCACACAAAATAATCTGTGTATGGCCACCACTTACTGTTAAGCATAAAAAAGGAAAAGCAGGTTTATCAGTTGCTATTAAATTGGCTAATACATGTGCCTGCATGTGGTGTACAGCTATCAAAGGTTTATCCAAAGCTAAGGCCATAGATTTGGCAAATTGTGCCCCTACCAGCAATGAACCAATAAGACCGGGTGCTTGTGTAAATGCAAAGGCGTTGACATCTGACAACAAACAACCAGCTGTTTTAATGGCTTCATCAACAACTGGTACAATATTTTGCAAATGTGCCCTGCTGGCCAGTTCCGGTACTACACCGCCATATTTTTCATGTACAGATTGGGTGGCGATACTATTGGATAAAATAATTCCATCCCTGCAAATAGATGCAGATGTTTCATCGCAGGAAGATTCAATTGCCAGGATAGTTACGGGGCTTCCATCACCTGCGGACAGTGCCTGGGTGCCACCATCACTGGCGGTATTAAAAAGTGAAATTTCATTCATAAACCTCAAAGAATTGAACACAAAGAAAAGCATTTATGAATCTAATACCACAGTTCTCATTCTTATGAGTTTATGCAGGTTATTTCGAAATCTGTAAACCGCTAAACGGTTTATGCACTTAAAACCTATCAGGGATGCATTTGAAATCAGCATTTAAACGTACTCGATAACTACTTGCTCCGTATGGCCACTACCGGATCCATTTTTGCTGCCCTTGAAGCCGGGAAAATTCCTGCCAGAATTCCAACTACCAAACAAATAATAACCGTACTAATCAGTAAAGGAATGGAAATGTAAACCGGGAATTTGAGTGGCCCCGATAATATTAAGGTTAAGATATAAACAAAAAACAATCCAATGGCGCCACCCATTAAACACAGTATAGATGCCTCTAATAAAAACTCAAACAGAATACTGCTTTTCTTTGCACCGATGGCTTTTTTTAACCCAATAACACTGGTTCTTTCTTTTACAGTTACAAACATAATGTTGGCTATGCCAAACATGCCCACGATCAAACTGATAATACCAATTAAGCCACCAACGATGTTTACTGTGCCAAATAAACTTGTAATGGCCTTGCTGAATGCTTCTACGCTGTTTAAAGAAAAGTTGTCTTCCTGTCTTGGTGCCAATCTTCTAATCTGCCTCATGATGCCTTCCAATTCATCACTTAAAGCGGTAGTAGTAACATTCGTTTTTCCTGTTGCTATCAATACTGGGTTACTGTTTTTTTCAGGTACAATTTGCTTACATAATTTATAGGGAAGCATAATGCAATTGTCATAATCCCAACCAATAAAATTTTTTCCTTCTTTTTTTATAACACCAACAATAGTTACATGCTTTCCTTTTATTTCAAAATATTTGCCCAAAGCTTTTTCGGCACTGCCATATAACTTTTCTGCATTGTCAAACCCAATAAGACCAACCGTACTGCCACTATTAAACTCCGTTGAAGAAATATACCTGCCTGCTGCAAAAGATATGGGTTGAATGGTCATTTGAGATTCTACTATACCATATACCGAAGCATTTTGAATGACATCATCCTTATATCCAATGTTACCACTTGCACGCATTAAAAATGAAATATCCGATGCCAGTTCCGACCGTTGCTTAATCAAGTCCATTTCCTCGTATTTCATGGTGGGCCTTGCCTGGTATTTCCAAAAAGGCTTGTCGGGGCCTCCGCCGTATTCCCATTTATCAATATAGATGGTGTTATTTCCCAGCGTTTGTACTTCGTTTTGGATATTTCGTTCCAAACTATTCACCGTTGCTAAAACGCCAATTATGCAAAAAATACCAAATGCCACACCTGTAAGGCTAAGCCCGGTTCTTAGTTTATTCACCCGTAGTTCCTGCCAGGTAAGCCTGAGAGAGTTAATTAATATATTGAGCGATTTACGCATTAGCCAAAAATACTGTAAGATTTTTACCGAAGCATGTAAAATGTATAAGTGGTTAAAAAAATAAGGTAGCTGCTTCTTTTATCTTGAACAAACGATAGGTTAAAGAAGATTTTTTTGAATCAGGCAGTACTTTTTCACGATAGGCGCAATGGCAAAAATGATTTTGTTATTTATTCTTTTTATCAGAAAGAATAAATAATTACTCTTGTACACTTAAAAAACGAGGAGAAAAATATCAACTTGATAATTTATTCCTTGGTAAGCATAATTGCAGTGATATTTTACAAAATATTTTTTGATGAAAGATTGATATTCTTACAGGCCGGTACTTCGTATCCTGTGTGGGGTTGATGGAAGTTATTTAAAGGAAAATATTATTGGTAGTGAGAAATATTCCGGCAGTAAAAAACCCTTGGTTAAAGATATCGTAATGGGTTGCGTCGTCCATCAAGAATGTATTTTTTTACATTCATCCAAAAAGCAATAAAAAGATAGACGATAACAGGGGAACCCATGGTAAGAAAAGAAATATAGATAAAATATTTTCTTATGGTAGAGGTTGCAATGCCGATACGTTCGCCAATGGCCGTACAAACACCAAAAACATGCCATTCAATAAAGAGTTTTAAACTATTCATACTGCTAATGTAGTAAAATATTAGGGTAGAACTTCCAGAATATTTTATGATTTTTTAAAAATGATAACAGGCTTTATGTAATTTCGCCCACAACCAGTTTATTATACAATAAAATGTAAATAATGTTTAAAAATATTATTTCTTTTATTTTTTAAGTATAACCTGGCGATAACTTTCATATTCCGCAATTGTATAACCCGCCTGCCGGCAGGCAGGTTTTAAATTAACACTATGGCCTTCGACATTGACATGATCAAAAAAGTGTACGCCCATTTCGGCAGCCGCATTGAAGCTGCCCGTAAATCTGTAGGCAAACCACTTACGCTTACCGAAAAAATATTGTATGCCCACCTTTGGCAAGGAGATGCTACCAGTGCATTTGAAAGAGGAAAAACGTATGTAGACTTTGCACCGGATCGTGTTGCCATGCAGGATGCTACGGCACAAATGGCGTTGTTGCAATTTATGCAGAGTGGCAGAACCAAGGTAGCTGTTCCTTCTACAGTGCATTGCGATCATTTGATTGAAGCCAAAGTAAATAGTAAAACCGATCTTGACAGGGCTGTGCATGAAAGCAGTGAAGTATATGATTTTTTAGCCAGTGTAAGTAATAAATATGGTATAGGGTTCTGGAAACCAGGTGCCGGCATCATTCACCAGGTAGTTTTAGAAAACTATGCATTCCCGGGTGGTATGATGATTGGTACCGATAGCCATACGGTTAATGCCGGTGGTATTGGTATGATTGCAATTGGTGTAGGCGGTGCAGATGCATGCGATGTAATGGCAGGCCTTCCATGGGAACTAAAAATGCCTAAATTGATAGGTGTTAAGCTCACCGGAAAATTAAACGGATGGACCGCTCCTAAAGACGTTATCTTAAAGGTTGCAGGTATACTTACCGTAAAAGGTGGTACCGGCGCAGTAGTTGAATATTTTGGTGAAGGCGCTACCAGCATGAGTTGTACCGGAAAGGGCACTATCTGTAACATGGGTGCTGAAATTGGTGCTACCACTTCTACTTTTGGTTACGATGACAGTATGAGCCGATATTTAAAATCGACCGGCAGGGAAGAAATTGCTGCGGCTGCCGATGCTATTGCTGTTCATTTAACCGGCGATGCAGAAGTGTATGCCAATCCGGAAGCTTATTTTGACCAGGTAATTGAAATTGATCTGAATGTGCTGGAGCCACACTTAAATGGTCCTTTTACACCGGATTTAGCCACACCCATTTCGCAGATGAAAGAAGCTGCCGCAAAAAACGGCTGGCCTACTAAAATTGAAGTTGGTTTAATTGGTAGTTGTACCAATTCTTCTTACGAAGATATCAGCCGTGCAGTAAGTCTGGCAAAGCAGGTAACAGATAAAGGCCTTAAACTTCAATCTGAATTTACGATTACACCTGGTAGCGAACAGGTACGATACACCATTGAAAGAGACGGATTTTTAGGTGTGTTTGATAAAATTGGTGCTACCGTTTTTGCCAATGCCTGCGGACCATGTATAGGAATGTGGGCGAGGGTAGGGGCAGAAAAAGCAGAGAAGAATACCATCGTACATTCCTTCAATCGCAACTTTGCCAAGCGGGCAGATGGCAATCCAAATACGTTTGCATTTGTTGGTAGTCCGGAAATAGTTACCGCCCTGGCCATAGCAGGTAATTTAAATTTTAATCCCTTAACAGATTCTTTAGTTAATGATAAGGGAGAAGCCGTAATGCTGGATGCACCGACAGGCTACGAATTACCTCCCAGGGGTTTTGCTGTTGAAGATGCTGGTTATCAAAAGCCTGCTGAAGATGGAAGTGCTGTACAAGTAGTGGTTTCTCCTGTTAGTAAACGTTTACAATTGTTAGAGCCTTTTGCTGCCTGGGAAGGTGTAGATTTAAAAGGTTTAAAACTGTTGATTAAAGTAAAAGGAAAATGCACCACCGATCATATCAGTATGGCAGGTCCATGGTTAAAGTTCCGTGGGCATTTAGATAATATCAGCAATAATATGCTGATTGGCGCTCTCAACTTTTTCAACGAAAAAACAGATAGCGTAAAAAATCAGTTAACAGGCGAATATGGTACTGTACCCAATACCCAAAGAGCTTACAAAGCTGCAGGCATTGGAACCATTGTAGTAGGTGATGAAAATTACGGTGAAGGAAGTTCAAGAGAGCATGCAGCTATGGAACCAAGGCATTTAGGCGTACGAGCCGTTTTGGTAAAATCATTTGCCCGTATTCATGAAACCAATCTTAAAAAGCAGGGCATGCTTGGCCTTACGTTTGCTAATAAGGAAGATTATGATAAGATATTGGAAGATGATACCATTGATATTGAAGGGTTACTGGCATTTGCTCCCAATAAGCCTTTGCAACTTGTATTAAACCATGCCGATGGCAGCAGCGAAACCATCCAGGTAAACCATACTTATAACGAACAACAGATTGAATGGTTTAAAGCAGGAGGAGCGCTAAATATCATAAGGCGTGAATTTGCAGATGCCAATAAATAATTAAACATCCTTACATCCCGGTTTAACAACCGGGATTTTTTTCGATAAAAAATAAATTAATGTTTAAACATTGAATATTGTATATTTGTAAAAAAAATAAAAAATATGGCAACAAAAAAATGGGTTGTGGACCCTACCCACAGTGAAGTTCATTTTAAAGTAAAGCACCTGATGATAACCAACGTAACAGGCAGCTTTGGTCTTTTTACAGTGGATGCTGTAACGGAAGACGAGGATTTTTCAAAAGCAACTGTGAGTTTTTCAGCCACCGTTAATTCCATCAACACCAATAACGAGCAGCGGGATGCTCATTTAAGAAGTGCAGATTTTTTTGACGAGACAAGTTATCCCCTCATTAAATTTGATGCAACCCGTTTTGTAAGTGTTGACAACGACGGTTCTTATGATTTGTACGGAAACCTTTCGATAAAAGGCACCAGCAAAGAAATAAAGTTATCTGCGGAATTTGGGGGTGTTGTAAAAGATGGTTACGGCAATACCAAAGCAGGCTTTACAATTAATGGAAAGTTTAACCGTAAAGATTTTGGTCTTACCTGGAGTGCAGTTACAGAAGCGGGTGGGGTAGTAGTTAGTGAGGAGGTAAAAATCATTTGTGAGATTCAACTAATAGAACAACAGTAATAAAAATTGTTGGGTTTAAAATACCGATTTGAAGGCATTTTAAGAGTAAAATATACTTACTGCATTAGAATATTTTTATCAGTGAAATAATAAATTACTGCATCAACAAAAGAAAAAGCGGAGACTGAATTTTCAGTACTCCGCTTTTTTGGGTTTATGGCGTTAATGCGATATTATCGTAAGTCCACAATTTCCGCACCGGGAAACATTTTAGCATCCAGCACAAACTTTGCATCTGGCGCCAAGGTTGCTGTATTCATATTGCTAACGGTATAAGTATATTTATTGCCACCCTTTTCAAAAATCTTTGAACTGCTGATAGTTGTGGACGATTTATCTATGTACAATAATACCTTAAAGAAAGGTTTTGTTTTATCCGTTGGTGTCAATTCTATTTCCTGATTTGTTTTACCATTGATTCCTTTTTCACCATTCAATTTGTATAAAAAATCTTTATCGTAGAAATTGGTAAATAACTTTTGAGGTGTTAAAGAATTAGCTGATGGGTCTATTTTGGTAATAGTAATTTCATTGGCTGCCTTATCATAGGTGGATATAGTTGTGCCATCACTAAAAATTTCCTGCCCTGTTACACTGATGCGGTATTTATTGCCTTTCATAAAAACAGTGCCTGTTTTATTGCCCAGGGCTTTACCTGCAGCGTTTTCTATTTTCAGAGAAAATTTTGCCTGTACTGACTTAAAACTTTTAAATTTTGTACTGACTGCATCTAGTATTTTCTTTGCAGCAGGATCACTGGTGCCAAGGCTTTTTGACTGTGCAAATAAACAGGTACATGTAAACATTAAAAGAAACGTAGACGTAATAAATTTTTTCATTTATATGATTTTATTTTTTTCGATTTCTAAAACGGCGCAAAGATAAGAGAATAGATGTGCTAAATACAAAGGGGTTTAATGCTGGAAATTAAAGAACTGTTAATATGAAAAGTAAAAGCGAAATTGATTGAAAGAAATAATTGCAGAGAACAACAGTTTTGTACTTTGCATTGACTTCAACACTCACCATCATTATTCATTTATATAAACATTTCCCAATTTTGCAATGATGGAAAATACCACTATGCCCCTGCCAACCACCGAAAAGTACCCGGCATTTACCCGTTTTTTGTGGTGGCTTGCAACAGCCGAAAAAGAATTGCTGGCCGGTACTGCTATTGATAGCAACCGGTATAGTATTGTCGGTATGACAGTACTTGCCACCTGGTGCTTTGCAACACTTGCCTGGACCTATTTTTTTAGTACAGTCACCGCTAATTCTTGGTGGGCAATACCCCTGGGGATTTTTATGGGGTTTATTATTCTTACCATCGACAGGGCACTCATTAAAAGTATTAACAGGCAAATCAGCAAACAGTGGCTGCCGGTTTTTTTTAGAATAATACTTGCCGGCGTGATTGGATTGTTTATGGCGCAGCCTGCGTTGCTTTACTTGTTTAAAAAAGAAATTCAGCAACAAATTGTCATCGATAATACAGGCAAACAAATTGCCAATAGTCGCCAGGTTGATTCGCTGTATAGCAAACGAAAAAATGAATTGATAGCTCAAAAGACTGGTATACAGTTGGCAATTGCTAACCGGTTTAATATTGTAAATAAAGCAAGAGAAAATTTTTTGGCAGAATCTGATGGCAGCGGCGGCACGGGTAAGGTTGGCATTAAAGCTATTGCGCTGGCAAAAAGAAACGAATACCAGAAACTGGATGCTGACTACCAGCAATTTGTTGCAACCAATCAGCCAAAAATAGCAGTTATCGATGAGGAGTTGATGGAGGTAGAAGCCGCTATTAAAAAAGATCAATCCTCCTTTAAGCAATATTATAACGAAGGTTTTTTAACCCAGGTAGAGGCATTACAACATTTATTAAAAGACCATCCTGCATTGCAATACCGCTATTACCTATTGGTTGCAATTTTATTATTAATAGAATTGATGCCGATTACAGCCAAGCTTTTACTGCCCATTGGAACTTATGATGAAAAAGTGCAGTTGAGAGAGGCTTTGGAAAAGGAAGTAGCCACCAGTGATATAGAAAGAGAAAAGGAAATTATACAGCTATACAACAGGCTTGCAATGGACAACGACAAAGAAATAATTACAGCATTTTTTGCAATGAATAAAGAAGACAGGTTGGTAAAAATAAAAAAAATGGGTGCCCAATGGAAGGAAAATGATAATCAAAGTTTTGAACAATTATCCAAAAAAATGAAGCAGGAAATACTTTCGCATCCCATTGTTTAAATGTTCCCATAAAAAAAGGAGGCTGCTAATTTTAGCAGCCTCCTTCTAAATTTTCATCTCTATAAATTTTATATCATTTCACTTTGTAATAAAGGATTTGACACCAGGTTTTTTTTATCAGCAAATTCTTTAGCCGCCTTAATAAAGGCTACAAAAATTGGTTGGGGATTTTCAACGGTGCTTTTTAATTCCGGGTGAAACTGAACGCCCAAAAAGAATGGATGGTTTGTTAATTCAATTATTTCAACCAATCCAATACCGGGGTTTTTACCACTTGCCATCATGCCCGCCTCTTCAAATTGCTGCAGGTATTTGTTATTAAACTCCCAGCGGTGACGATGCCGCTCGGTGATAATTGGTTTTCCGTAAATGTTGTAGGCTAGCGTATCTGGCTTTATTTCGCAGGGATAACTGCCCAACCGCATAGTGCCACCTTTTGCAGTTACTTTCTTTTGCTCTTCCATTAAATCAATAACCGGATTAGCCGTGGTAACATCCATTTCGGTTGAGTGTGCATCTTTTAAACCAAGTACATTTCTTGCAAATTCAATTGCTGCCATCTGCATTCCCAAACAAATACCGAAAAATGGTAACTGGTTTTCTCTTGCAAACTTTACGGCAATTATTTTTCCCTCCACGCCACGTAAGCCAAATCCGGGAGCTACCAGCAAACCATCCAGGTGGCCTAATTTTTCATTTACATTATCTTCTGTAATAAACTCACTGTGCACATTTACAATTTGCACCTTGCATTCATTGATAGCAGCCGCATGCACAAATGATTCCAGGATAGATTTATACGCATCCTGCAATTCTATATATTTACCAATAAGCCCGATATTTATTTTTGAATTTGGGTTTTTTAGTTTATCCAAAAATCCTTTCCACTTGTTAAGTTGAGGTGCAGAGTAGCCATTGATGTGTAATTTTTTAAGTACAATTACGTCAAGCCCTTCCTGGAGCATTTTTAGTGGTACTTCGTAGATGGAATTAGCATCGATAGCTTCTATCACCGCTTCTGTTTTTACATTACAAAACAAAGCAATCTTTTTCCTCAACTCCATGTTTAACGAGTGCTCGGTTCTGCATACAATAATATCCGGATGCAGTCCATTTTCGCTCATCAGTTTTACACTATGCTGGGTCGGTTTTGTTTTTAGTTCTTTTGCAGCTTTCAGGTAAGGTATAAGGGTTAAATGCACTACCAGGCAGTCTTCCTCTTCCATTTCCCATTGCAATTGTCGCACCGCTTCTACAAACGGAAGACTTTCAATATCACCGATGGTACCTCCAATTTCGGTAATCACAATATCGTATTCCCCGCTTTGGCCAAGCAACAGCATGCGCCTTTTTATTTCATCTGTAATATGTGGCACCACCTGTACAGTTTTGCCCAGGTATGCCCCTTCTCTTTCTTTGTTGATAACGGTTTGATAAATACGTCCTGTTGTTACATTATTTGCCTGCGATGTATGAATATTGAGAAAACGTTCGTAATGCCCAAGGTCAAGGTCTGTTTCTGCGCCATCTTCGGTTACATAGCATTCTCCATGTTCGTAAGGATTTAGTGTGCCCGGATCTACGTTGATGTAGGGGTCAAATTTTTGTATAGTTACTTTAAGTCCTCTTGATTGCAACAATTTGGCAAGTGATGCTGCAATGATGCCTTTTCCTAAAGAGGAAGTAACGCCACCTGTTACGAATATATACTTTGTCATAGCCTATTTTTAATAAAGATGTAAAATGTGTTATAGTAAACACAATAAAATTATGTATTTGAAAAAAATGTTTTGATAACAACTATTTTCCAAATCCATTTAATAATTACAAAAAATCAATGATTGTTTTTCTTACCAATGCGACCTGCACAATTAAAAGGGAAATACCCGAGGTCGTGCAAACTTACAGCTAATATTCGGGAGCGTAAAATTTACAAAACAAAATGCCGTATTTTTTTTAAACAGCTTATACCGATGTTGGATATTTAAAAAAAAGATTTTAAATAGATGGTTTTGAGTAAATAAAAAGATGAATAATTAGTGCTTAAAATAAAGAATAAATTTTACAGTATTACTTTTGTTTGGCAAGCAGTTACTACGTAATTTCACCACCTGTACAGGTGTAAATCAGCCAATTTTAATAACAAATCAATTAACATGGAAATCCTAAAAAACAAGTTTAAAAATAAGGCAGATGAGGTAGGCAATGAAATAAAGGAACTGCTAAAAGAGCATGGAAATAAAAAAATAGGAGAGGTTACACTTAGCCAGGTTTACCAGGGTATGAGAGGCATTACCGGCCTGGTTTCCGAAACATCGCTTTTGGATGCACAGGAAGGCATAAAGTTTCGTGGTTACACGATACCTGAATTAAAAGAGAAATTACCCAAAGCTCCGGGTGGTTCTGAGCCATTACCGGAAGGGCTTTTTTACCTGATGTTGATGGGCAGTTTACCCGAAGAAGCCGATGTTGCACACATTACTGCTGTTTTACAGAGAAGGAGTCATGTACCCAATCATGTATTTGCTACCATCGAAGCATTGCCAATTAATACCCATCCAATGACGCAGTTTGTTGTAGCTATTATGGCACTACAAACAGAAAGCAGCTTTGCGTCAAGATATTCAAGCGGTATGAACAAAAAAGATTATTGGGATGCTGCATTTGACGATTCATTGGATTTAATTGCCCGATTACCAAGGGTAGCAGCATACATATACAGGCGAAAATATAAATCTGGCCAACATATTCAGCCAAATGGGTTATTAGATTGGTCGGGTAATTTTGCCCACATGATGGGCTACGATAGCGAAGAGTTTAAGGAGCTGATGCGTTTATACATGACGATACATGCCGATCATGAAGGAGGAAATGTATCTGCCCATACTACCCATCTGGTAGGTTCCGCCCTTAGTGATCCGTATTTATCATTTGCAGCCGGGATGAATGGGCTTGCAGGGCCACTCCACGGCCTGGCCAACCAGGAAGTGATTAAGTGGATTTATGAAATGAGAGAACAACTGGGTGTAGAGGAACCATCCAAAACACAGATAGAAGAATATGTAAAGAAGACGTTGAGTGAAGGGAAAGTAGTTCCTGGTTATGGGCATGCGGTTCTACGGAAAACAGATCCCCGCTTTACTGCACAAATGGAATTTGGTAAAAAGCATTTGCCAAACGATCCGTTAGTGAAAACCGTGTGGAATATTTATGAAACCGTGCCACCCATTTTGCAATCTATGGGAAAAATAAAAAATCCATGGCCAAATATTGATGCCCACAGCGGTGCTTTGCTGGTTCATTATGGCATGGTAGAATATGAATTTTATACGGTATTGTTTGGTGTTTCCAGAGCCTTAGGTGTTTTAGCAAGTCTTTGTTGGGACAGGGCCCTTAACTTCCCGCTTGAAAGACCTAAATCTGTAACTACCGAACTGGTTAAACTGTGGTTGGATGGGAAAGATGAAATATGGGGAGATTAATTTAAACAGAAAAGATTATATCAAAGACCCCGAAATCTTTTTCGGGGTTTTTAATTACTTTGCCCTCCTAAAAGAAATAAGTGTATAAAAAAATCTTACTACCAGTGATTGTTTTGTTGATTGTAGCCACAGCATTTGCCCAATCACAAAAAGCAACCAAGTCCCTGATACCTAAACCTAACGCTCACCTGAAAGTTTTTAACCTGGCAATAGCAAGCGGAGATGCCAGTACTGCGGTTACAGCCTTAAACTATTTTATTACGGAGCTGGGGCCTAATACAAGCTATGCCGATACACTGGCCATGCTTTATATGCAGCAGGGGGCTTTTTCCCAATGCTTTTATTGGGCTAACAAACGCCTGGAAACAAATCCTGATAACAATTCCTTGCTTGAATTGAAAGGCATTAGCCTGGATAAAATGCAACAGCCTAAAGAAGCCATAGAAATTTTTGAGCAGTTATTTAAGAAAACGCAGAGCCCTTATCATGCCTATAAATTAATGGAACTGCAATATGGAATAAAAAGACTTTCAGAATGCCTTGCAACGGCGATTGCAGCCGAAAAGCTAGCCTTTAAGCCCGAATATTTAATGACGTATAATGTAGGGCAGCAAACCGGCAGAACCTATTTGCAAGCGGGTGTTTTTAATATACATGCGCTGGCTTTGTATGATCTGGATAAAAAGGCAGAAGCGAAGATTTATTTTGAAAAAGCATTGGCACTGGATTCAACTTTTGCGTTGGCGAAACAAAATATAGAGGCAATGAATGCTACAGAAAATGCTGGTACTAAGAATGGTGCAAAAGGAAATATTTTGCCCCAGGTTTCCCCTGCCAACAAACAATAGTAAAATTGATTTTGATAAAAAATGGATTGCACTATATTTGCAATCCTGTTTAAATGGGGAATTAGCTCATCTGGTAGAGCGCTAGCATGGCATGTTAGAGGTGACCGGTTCGATCCCGGTATTCTCCACTAAAGCGGCAACATCGGTTTCAAAACCATCGTTGCCGCTTTTTTTTTCTGAAATAAAGGCCAGTTGGGACATTTAAAGGAAAATAGCATTAACCCTTTTTGGTTCGACACTCATCTTTTATACGATTGTGGGACATTCCTTCTGGAAGGAGTAAAAAATGCGAACATTTTTTTATCATAATCGCCTGCATTCCACATGGTATTGGCCTTACTTGCACAAGTAATAGTTGTGTCAATACATTTTTTCAAGGGTTGACACTTGCGTACTGTTTTCGGCTAATTGTTTCTCTATTTCCTGCTTTTCCTTTGTGAATATGGTAAAGCATTTATCAAACATTGTCCTTTCTATTTTTTCGATAAAAAGCTGATTTTCTAAAGCGCCCAGTTTTTTATCTATCTCTTTTTTTAATCGCTCTACAGAGGTCTTACTCCGCTTTCACCTTAAAAGCATATGGCCGCAATGCCCGGCAAGAATTAACGCCTAATGTTTACAATCCAATTCATTAACAAAGGAGCAGATGAACAATGATTGAATTGTCAGCATATCTTTTAAAGCATTTCAGAAAACATGATAAGGCCCTGGCTTCACTCTTACTAAAACATACAGCATTGGGAGCCACATTGAATGCCGGCTCCGGTTTAAGCATTGGCAATCTCAAAAACAAAATGAATGAGATGGGTATTATTAACAATACTGTATCAATGCAAAAATTAGAAGGTTTACTGAATAACCTTATTGAAATGATAGCCTAAATCAATTTTCATAAACTCCCGGGGAAAATAATCCATCCATCTGCGTTCATTATCCATTTTTTAAGGCTTGATGTCAAAGCATCTTTGCAAGGTCGATAACGACATTAAAATTTAAAAAATAAAAAAATGAAAAATTTCACAGTTCCAACAAGAGATGAAGTAGCACCTGCTAATCAAACTATTTTCGATAACCTGAATAAAGCGTTGGGTTTTGTTCCAAACCTTTATGCAACCATTGCATATTCTGATAACGGCCTTACAAAATACCTGGCCTATCAAAATGCCAAAACAACTTTAAGTAACAAAGAAAAAGAAGCCGTGAACCTGATTGTAAGCCAGGTAAATGGTTGTGTGTATTGTTTAAGTGCACATACAGTAATTGGCAAAATGAATGGCTTTACAGTTGAACAACTATTAGACATCCGCCGTGAAAAAGCTGAAAACCCAAAACTGAATGCCTTGGTAAAATTAGCCGCCAGCATTACCAAAAAACGTGGTAATGCCGATGAAGTATTGGTAGATGATTTTTATGTACAAGGTTATACCAATGAAAATTTAGTTGACCTTATCCTGCAAGTGAGTGATAAAACTGCTATGAATTACCTGCACAACCTTACTCAAATACCGGTGGATTTTCCGTTGGCGCCTTCATTGGAAGCTGAACTGGTAGCCAGCAGTAATTAATAAAATAGAATAAATCGTTTAAGTCGTGAATGCCTTGTGATAAATAGGATCACTCTTTACCATTCTTGTTACTAGGTTGTGAAATATAGTTTTATCAAATCCCCGCCTGTTAAAGCGATAAAAGAATTCATTCAGATACGCCT